>JASJDA010000341.1 GCA_030065755.1 Prochloraceae cyanobacterium
ACCTTTGTTTTCTGGTGGCAATACGGGGCTTTTAATACTGCGGCAATTTGCCACGATTGGGCTTATATTTTTGGATATATACTAATAGCTGAAGAAGATAAATTAAGAGAATTAAAATTGACAAAAGAAGAAGCAGATCGCCTTTTTGCGGATATTAACTTCACTCTAGAAGTACCCAATTGGGTAAATAGACTTATGTATTGTGCAGTGAGAATTTTTGGAAGTAATTATGGAGCCAGTAAACATCAATACGGGAAGTCTTTATCTGAGCTAAAAAAGGATTTCTTCGAGGCAAAATCATCTTAAAATCCTGTATCCTCCTTGCCAGCGAATCTTAAAGATTTCCCTAGGGATTTTATCGAAAGCTCCATTAGGATTAGTGTAATTGCTAATTAAGCTGCCGTAGGGATCATGACTTATAAAGCTCCCCCCTTTACGACCAATTAAAAGGATTACGTGTCCCCCTCTGGGCGCAGACAGAGACCCTCGGTGAAGGATGTTGCAAACCACAGGAAAACCAGCGTCGAGAAGGTCTTCAACAAAGGGAAGGTCAGCGTCCGTCATCCATTTAGTTCGGAAGCCAAACTCTTGTATGGCACTAGTTTGCACGCCATGATATATAGTATCGCCGAATTCTAAAACCTTCCTGAGATATATATCGTCCGATTGTAGTTGTGGTTGACCTGTAACACGCAAGAGCCAGTCGAGGTACATGGCGTTTGACGAGCTGTTACAGGTTCGGTGGGACATAGTGTAATTGTCTCTCTGGCTGAAATACCTGGTTGGAGTATTCAGATCTAAGCTAATCCCACCTTGCAGATATGGTTTAAGGCGATCGATCTGTCTTTCTACTGCTGGATTCTTGATCGTAGGGATTTCCGAGTTGGCGATCGCGTCGTCGCACTCTATTACTCCCCAGTGCGGGGCAAAGACGTAACCAGAAGTATAACCACAATCCCCGATTTTTTCTTCTAGAACGATTCTGTAATGGCTTTTATCCAGGTCTCCTAATTCTTTCAGTTCTAAAGTGGTGTCTCTGCGAATCGGGAATTTACTACTATCTTCTAACTGAGTGCTATCTTTGAGTTGGCTTTTGAATAAAGTGTTAGAAGTTGCTTGAATAGCTGTCATGTGGAGAAATTCAACTCGACAAGTACATTTTAACTACTCTTGTCTCGTCAATTCAAACAAAAAAATTAAAAAAAACATTCGTATTCGTCATCATCTGGAAATCGTTCGTCTTTAACTCCCACCCAAGCAAAATAAGGAAAAGGAATACTTAGGTGAATATATTTTTGTTCTGAAATTCTTCTGTCTGGGAATAAATACAGTTTTATTTCTGCTACTTTTTCCCATCTCAATTCTATTTGCCTGGGAGGAAACAAAGGTGGTTTAATATCAACAGTAGAACTTAAAACCTTAGCCATTTTATTAATTAAATTCCAGCAAGCAATACAATCACTTTTAGCTCTATGCTTGCCACCTTTTAACTTTTGCCACTTGTAATTCCCCCAGTAGTCAGACCATTCTCCATAATATTCTGCATAGTTCAGCATTGCGCATTCAGTTTGATATTCTATTTTAGGCAAATTATACAACTCACACATATAATCGAGTTTTTTCTTGTCGAACTCGGCATTATAAATAATAACTGTTTTTCCCTCAATCGCTCTTTTTATTTCTTCATAAACTTCCACGAAGCTGGGTGCATTTTCAAGCATTTCTTCAGTGATTTTATGCACTCTAGCAGCACCACTGCTTATAGGGCAAGTAGGTTTAATTAAAGTGTCTACCATAGTAGAACCGTGGCGGCTAATAATGGCAATATCGATTATTTGGTCGTCATCGTATAAGCCAGTAGTTTCCGTGTCTAGAACCACCCAATCAGTTCGATGTTTGATTAATTTTCTTGCCCATAAATAAGCGTTATATTTGTCTTTATCGAATCTACTCATTTGGTTTTTTTTTAATTATTTGCTCGATTTAATCGAGGATCTACTCCAATTAATTTTTCTATTCCTTCAATTGACATTGTTTGCCAAGCTGCCCTATTTTGGATGAGAAATACTCGGTCAAAATGCTCTTCGCCTCTTATTTTACAGCCCTCGGTATAGTGTTCGATCCAAATAGTTTCTTCAAAAGAAATTCCGTACATTTGGCAAGCTAATTCGATAATTTTTTCAGCGTCATTAGTTACCGAACGTCCTTCATTATCTGCTAATTCAGTTACTATGACAACCGTGTTGGCTCCGTTTTTATATATCCTGATACGACACTTAGACTTTCTTAATTGTGCCGCATTTTTATAAGCTAGTTTTCCCCAACTAAAAACTTCGTTTACCATCAACATTGTATTCTCTTTTATCCTTAATTTTGTTAATTCAAATCAATTATAGTGAACAGCATATTGCTGTTCCAATTGTTTTCAAGCTACTTGCTTCTCCAGATTGCTCAAAGCGTATTTAGGGTCTGAAGAAAAGTTGAGATTAAATAACTTATACTCGTCTTTTTTCTTGATGCTATCAAGCCAGAGAACCCACTTGCCAAGTTGATTATCAAAAGCCAAAGGAGTTTCTTTGATTGGCATTATTTGATAATTTCTACAGAGAAAATTGGCTTTTTTAACTCTTTTTCCCCATGCTTCAGCGTCCCCTTTCCTGCTAAATGCTATTCCTGCAACCTTGAGAGTACCGCGCTCGTTCCGATAAACATATAGTGCTTGACCGTTTTTAGTCTTGGTTTTTTCTACTTTTAACCCCTTAGTAGCAGTTTTAGGATCGAATCCTTCTTTTTCTTGTTTGCCTAATTCACAGATAGTCTTAATCCTGTCTTTTTCTGTCTGGGGAAGCAAGGTATACGTTTTTTCAAATATGTAGGAGAAGTGAGAATTTTCCACTTTTAAAGCTTCTAATTCGGACAGGGTTTGACATTTTTTTATCTCCCAGAAATAGAATATTAAGCGCGTTTCGGTGGTACGATCGAATCTCTCGCTTTTGCGGTCGAGCCAATAGCGGTAGCGAGCGGGCAAGTCGCAAACTTTAAAGTAATCGGCGTTTATGGGCGTTTCCTCTCCTGTTTCTAAGTCTCTTGCCAGAATAAAAGAGTTCTCAATTCGATCGCCTAATATTTGATAGTATCTGGGTTTGGAATCGAGGATATTGTCACCTAAAACCACCTCTAAATAAGGGTAAATCGCTTCAATTAATTTTTTCTCAAAATGGTCGTGCTGATTTAATTGTAGTAATTCTTTCTCGCGAGCAATAGTGTTCTCTATCTCTGGCTTTTTAGTAGGGTCTGGTTCAACTTCTGGAAGAGGACAGCAAAGCTCGAAAGCTTGACCTTTTAAAACGCTTTCGTCTTTGGGACAATCTTCCAAATTTGATTTCAGCTGTGGTGCTAAGTCGCGATCGAAGTCCAATTGGGTTAACCAACCCTCAGTGTCGTCATCTAGTCGTTTAATCTTTAGTTCGTAAATGTAGGGCAGACGTTGAGCTTTTCTCAAGCTAGTGCTAACACCAGGCAACCAGTTAATCAATTTCGTTTCTAGTTCTGCTAGTCTCGCCTTGTTGTTCGAGCCGATATATGTTGCCTGATTTTTTCCAGCACCAACATTAAAGTAATTAGCGATCGCCTCATTGCTAGTTTTTTGCCAAACGAAAAAATCGTTCGATATTGGTTCTTTGCTGGGACGAGTGACCAATTCCTCTGACTCTCCACGGGAGCTAAAAAAACCTTTAACTTTATCCTCGAAAAACTCAATAGCGCTTTCGTATGGGCTGAGCATATTCACGGTACGTTCTATCTGGGCTACAGTCTTGGCGATCGCTTTCTCGCAGTTCTCTAGCTGCTTTTTCTCCTGCCGCTTTTGTTTGATGAGTTCTTGGGCGGCTGCGATCGCTTGCTCTAGTTCTTGAATTTGGGTGTCGAAAATATGTGTCATGATATTAATGCTCCTGTTTGGGGGTAGAGAGGAAGCTCTGTCCGGCAAGATCGTTCTTCCTCTCTTGTTTTTTATTATATCTACACGCCGTGTAGATTGTCAACGTCCCGTGTAGATATAATTTAAATAAACATCTGAATTAATCTATGGTTTATACAGAAGCACAAAGACGAGCAAAAAGAGAATGGGCTGCTAGAAATCGAGATATTTTAAGGAAAAGCGCTAAAAAATCTAGAGAAGCGCGTAAAAGGTACAGTTTTTCTTTGCACAAGGAGGAAGATAAAGAATTAATAAACTGGCTAGAAAATCAAATAGCTGCTAAAGATATGACTGTTCAAGATTTTTTAAAGGATACATTTGAGAATTTGAGAAAATCCGAAAATTGAACAAACAAGCTTGCTCCATTTCTTGCCTATCTACACGCAATGTAGATAGAATAAGAATATATTCGTTTCAAATACAATCTTGATTTCTGCATTAAACCACTAGAAAAAAATGACTGAAACTAACGGAATAGACAGACTAGATCGCATAGAAAGAATACTCAGTCAAACAAGCAATCTGGCTGTACAAAATACAGAAGCGATCGCACTTAATCGGGAGCAACTTCAAGAATACATTGCCTTCAGCTCTCAAGAAAGGCAAAAATTTAGAGAAGATCTAGCCAGCTTAGAACAACTGGTAAGACAAAATACGATCTTGATTGCACAGCAAAAAGAGCGAGTAGATCAGTTTATCGCTGCTGGAGAACAACAGCGTCAGCAGATGGACGAAGCAATAATTGAGTTAAGAGAACTAAGGATGGAAATACGCGGTTTGCAAACAGAAAATAGACGTATTTTAGACCATCTTTTCGGAGAGGAAACAAACAATGAATAACTTCTATTTGTTGTTTATTAGGTCGTAGTTTGTACTGGTAAGCTACTCTCACAACTGATAAAAAAAGCTTGTGTTAATAGCTATTTTTTACCCAAACGCGGCTCGCACCACCAATAATCCCAATCAAGGACGATAATTTTTGAAGACAACAAAAATCTTTTCTGGTCAAAAATTTTATCATGTCGAAGACTTTATAGCTAAAAAAGAAGCAAAAAAAGCTGCTGTTGAATATCGAAAAGAAGATTGTAACTGTCGAGTAGTTAAAGATTCTTTTACCAAATTTTGGGCAGTATATTGCAGAAAAAAGGAGAACAATATGAATGAAACAAAAAGCACAGAAATACAAGAAATCAAGCAACTAATTAACGATCGCAAAGCCATAGTAAACGAGCGACTAGAACGCTACGAACAAAAAATAAGAGACCTTGAAGCAAAGATACAAGTAATGGATGCTCGCGAAGCAAAAATGTTGGAAATCTTGGTAGAAAATTCTAGAAAATTGGCAGCTTTAGAAGTTGTACTCAAGCAAAGTAGCGATCCAGAAAGACTCGACCGCATAGAAAAAATATTGGAACGAGAAAATAGCAATGACTAATTCAAACACAGAAACACAAGAAATCAAGCAACTAATTAACGATCTATCAAAGCAACTAGACAAGCGTTTTGATAACATTGACGAAAACATCCAAAAAGTACAAGAAAGACAAGCTCGAATAGAAGGGAAATTAGAAGCTTGGGAACCTTCAATTCACAAAATTACTGATTTAGCCGAACGGGTAGGAGAGCTAAAAAACTGGCGACAAATAGCTTTAATTGCTTTTGCAGGAATATTAGGATGGTTTTTAAGAGGCAGACAATTTTAAACCCAAGAAACCCCTCCTTTGATACTATTAAAAAGTTAAAGGAAATATATCCTGAAAAGTTAATACTTTACAGATTTCAGGAATTGTACCGAGGTAGCTATTTTTTTGTTGAGATAAATTAATATTAGATGCGACGAGCAACATGTCATAGTTGGGCTATTGGTATCGGCATTCCGGTTTAATTAATTTTCTTGTCATAAGGTTTTTCATAGAGACTCTCCGCGCCACTACGCGGCGCGGTTTTTTATTGTCTGCTTATGATTGGGTCATAGGAGCTCTTGAAGCCTTTGTTAATCATCAACTACTTTAGAGGGAAACCAATCGGCGGTAATTGCTCAAGCACCGCTGTCAAAATCGGGCTGGCCACCTCAATTACTTCTGCCTACCAGATCCATTCATTATCCTGTCTGAAGTCGAGCGGGTGCATCCATTCGTGACTTTGTAATGTTAACGAAAGTAGCCATCTACTGAGCTTTGCTCTTGGGTTATAGTTGCTCTAGAAAAAGAGTTAAAGTCTTGTTGATGAGACTTTTCAACTAAACTGAACTTTAGCCAAAGCGATGGGAGAACAATTGAGTTATTGATACTATCATTGACGATTAAAATAATAGCTGTTGACCAAGCGGTTACAGCAAATAGTTTATATAATATACTGAGATAATTAAACATATAGAAAACCTCAAAAATTGTCGACAAACTAAGTAAAAGCTAATTAAGACCAGTTTTTAAAAGCAAAAACCCCATACTTTTTTTGATTAGCTATGGGAGAATTCATAAGACTTACTGACACTTTATAAGTTAATAATTTAACAAGGGTTACGCCTTGTTAAAAAAAAACGACCTCAAACCCAAGGCCAATAATAAATAGACCCTAAGACACAAACAATTGTATTACTCAAATTGAGAAAGAAAACAGATAAATCTAAGTAAAATTTTGGTTTTGTATAGGTTTGAGTCCCTTTTTATCCCAAGAAATATCTAATTCTAGTTCATGAGAAATCGGGACAAAACCTAAATCAATTTCACTACTAGATTCATTTATTATTTATTGATTAACCTCTTTAGGTTATTGATGTAAATTGCCTGTCAAATAATTAAAAATTCTTTCAGGGTTATTATCGAGAGCTTGTTCTTTAACTGTTTCAGTGATAAGACTAAGATGGCATGCTTTTTAAACCACGTCAACTGTTATTTTTCCGATTTCAACTAACTTTATTTAATCTTTAAAAAATTACACCTGGATATTTTGTTTTTGTAATATCACTCACTTTTATCAAGTGATTAGCTCTCAAATAATCCTCTCCCTAATTGAGATAACTTTACAAAGTATTGAATCTAATCAAGCCATCTTAGTTTTTCGGAAAATTTGTTTAAAGCTAATATAAAGATGTCTGCTTGTTTATTTAAGAATTAGATAAAGTGGATGGGAATTTCTTGTAAATTTACTGGCAGCTCTGTTATCACAGTTTAATTGTGATATTTAAATTAGGATTGGAAAACCACAAAAATGGATACTAACCAACATCAAGTACTCGCTTTATTAATGATGCGTTTTGGCTTAAATCCTTATGTAGCCATACCCCTTGCTAAAAAATGGCTCCAACATCATCATCCTGCTTTTTGAACAATTAGTCTAATTGTATTTTCTGACTTGACTAAGATAGTGGCAAATAACCAAAATGATTACGATAAAATTACCAATAATTAGTTTATTAACAGCGGCTACATTAGGAATTTTAGTTAACTTATCAAGTTATCCAGTTGCGGCAGCGACCAGGGACGAAGAAAATAAATATCAAGATTTTTTTACCGAGATCGAGCAACTCCCCAAACACCTCAAAGAGCAAATAATTATTGTTTTTATCCTTATAACTCCTCTGGGAATTTCACTCTGTTTGAGTCAAATTTCTCCGTTGATGGAATCTCCAGTCATTAAGGTTAAATCTACCCAATCATCAAGATTTGAAACCCAGAAGAAAACAAAATAAATTCAAAATTATTGCTAAAGAACGGGAGACAAATAACTTGTGTTGTGTTATAATAAAGTTTGTTTTCAATTAATCCCCTCTGAAAGAATTGCCAGGTCAAGGTGGGTGCAAAACAAACCTTCCTTTTTTAAGAAGGACGTAATAATTTAATTAAAGCCAGGAGTTCCAGGATGCCCCAACTAACGACTAAGGTAAATGGATTGACCCTACCTAATCCTTTTGTGATCGCATCTGGTCCGCCAGGAACAAACGCCAACGTGATTTGCAAGGCTTTTAAAGAAGGATGGGGGGCGGTAATTGCAAAGACGATTAGCCTTGATGCTGACAAGATAGTTAACGTTATCCCCCGTTATGCACGAATGCAGGGTCAGGGCTCGAAGGAAATTTGGGGCTGGGAAAACATTGAACTAATCAGCGATCGGCCATTTGAATTGTGGCTAGACGAATTCCGACGGATCAAAGACCGTTTTCCAGAGCGAGTGCTCATTGCCTCCGTCATGGAAGAATACCGACGAGATTCATGGGTAGAAATTATTGAACGATGCGAAGCAGCAGGAGTCGACGCCTTCGAAGGTAGAGTCGACGGAGGGTATTACCCCTCGTGCCTCTCTGTTAGATCCGTACGTGAAACTTTCGCTTCATACGGCTCCCGACAATCTAGGACTTTCCGTCCTTGCTAAAGTGTTCCTCCATTA
>JASJDA010000342.1 GCA_030065755.1 Prochloraceae cyanobacterium
ATTGGGAAAAGCTAGCTCATTGCGGCATGGCTGCGATCGTAAGTAGTCCAAAAATTATGGATAGTCTGGCCTTGGATGTGATTGTGATATTGGGTAACGTCAACATCCAAACCCATTTCAGCGACTACACGACTTAACATCGAGCGCTCGCGCTTCTCAATCATTTGATGATGACGACGCATGAGAGCGCGAGCTTGTGTTTGAATAGACACTTGTATTTCCTCCGCTCTCTTCACCTCGATCGTAGCACTTTTGATACTCAGATTGATTTTATTGTGGTAAGTACACTTGATTTGAGTCACTTCTATCCCATGCTGAAGGAGAACTCCCAGATGTGTTAGTTTTTAACAACTTTAATAGCCAAGAAATCGCCCTAGTTCTCGATACGCGGTCGCGATCGCGAAAGTTATGTAATACGTTTGCGCTATGGTTTGAATGACGGGACAATGAGGAGTTTGTCAGAGATCTCATTGCAACTTAATCTGAGTCGCGAAAGAGTGAGGCAAATTGAAGGCTCGCTCCGTAGGTTGCGTCATCCGTCAAGGAATAGGGTTCTTAAAGAATATCTTCGGGCGAGCGTAATGAGAAAGCGATCGTTGTTCTCCACTCTCTGGGATTTTCAATGGCAGCGATCTCGCTCACGATCCGCTATTCGGCGCGTACTGGAGCTCCTTAAACTAGTCGGTTTAGTGTAATAACTGTGCTCGTTACTGCTCTTATCCGAATTAGAGTGCGATCGATTCTCAAAAAATATCAGCCCTGTTGCGATTGAGGCTGATTAATTAAGGTTAATAATTATGACTACCACTATATCTTAAGATTAGTTTTATTTTTTATCTGTTATCTAGTTAACCGAATTGGTTGCATCATTAGGATTTATGTCCCGAGCGCCCCTATTACTGAAGCTCGTCACTAGAGTGCGTCGCGCCTCACTCCGAATTCGAGGGTTCCTACCCGAGCCGCCACACGGTGTGACATTTTCCAGATGAAAGAAGGTTAACGATCGCAGATGTAGGCTTCATGGGGGCGATCGATATTTCCCACTTTGTTGCTAATTGGTTTGGTAAGAAACTAAAGGAACTATAACGATCGCCGAGAGAATTAATCAAACTCGGTTATGCTCTCAGCATAAATACTTAAATCTCTAATCCTAATTAGGATTTGCTGAAAAAGTAACCTCTAAAATTCACAATAATCATTTTCTTTAAAAGATAAGTTTTTCTGTTAAAAACTATGCTTTAATATCAACTTAGATAATAGAAAAATCAAAAATTAAGCCGATTTTATACTTATTAAGAAAAAAAGACAAAAAAGACAGTTAACCTGCCTGAGCAGGGTAGAAAGATTGATTACTAAAAAAGTAATTGCAATAGAAGTTTCTGAGGTGGAGGCAAGTTTTGACATGATACAGTTAAGACTATAACGTCTCTTAGCTTGACCAAATTTTCCTTCAATAAGATTACGGAATCTTTCATCATCTACTGCTTGTTTTTTAGTCTGTTTACTAACATTTTTAGGCTTTCTTCCCAACGGGGAGCCACTAATTCTAATACCTCTCTCTTTACACCAAGCTCTATTGGCTCTGGTTCGATAAATTTTATCTACATGAACAGAAGCTGGATAACATCCAGTGTAGTTTTTATAGGCTTCTACTTGTGTTTTAAAGTCCCCAGATTCATTAAAATTATCCCAACTTAGATGGTCTAAAAATACATAGTTATCAAAACAACTTACTGAAAGTTTGGCTCCGAATTCCACAGGTTTACCTGCTTTTCCTCTCACTATAGGGCGGACATGAGGTTGGCTTATACTTACAATTCTATCGTCAATTCTGTTTGATTCATTCTCATACATCCACAATTGCTGGCGATAAACTTCTGCTATTACCAACAACATTTTATATTTTCTTGGACTGAGGCTACTTAACTCGCTTCCTGAATTGACTAAATTCTCGATATGGGAGAGATTTCTTTTGATATATTGTAGTTGTTTGAAGATAGCATCCCTTCTTTCTTTTCGAGATAATCGCCGTTTCTTAGCTATTTTTAAATAATTCTTTCTCGCCTTCTTTCTGTAAGTTCTTGGCTTTTTATCCAGCTTATTTTGGCGATTTTGATGCAAAGAATCTAAGATTTTTTCACTTTGCTTTCTGGTTTGATTTAATATTGCCAAATCATTGGGATAAGTAATATCAGCAGGGGCAGCAGTAGCATCTAATATTAACTTTCCTTTATTTGTTAATTTCTCCAGTTCCTTTTCTTCTTTTTTTTTTCTTCTGTTGGGTTTGCTTCTGATTCGTCTTGGAAATCTTTCACCATTTTTTGGTTGATTTTTTTGACAAAATCCATCTTGATTCTTTCTCTAAAATAAACCATCATTGATGGTTCAAATGGGGGAGTATTGCTATACTCTGATAGCCCTATGAAATACTGTAGGTAAGGATTCTCCTTAATCTGTTCTACAGTTTCCCTATCGGAAATTCCCAATGTTTCTTTAATAATTAATGCCCCTAATGCCATCCGAAACGGTTTGGCTGGCGCACCCATTTTTTCTGAGAAGTTTTCTGCATATTCTGCTTCAAATTCTAACCAGGGAATCAATTCTGCCATGATGACCCCGAGAGAAATCCTAGACAAATATAGACAGCCTTAAGAAACCGATAACTTAACGCCTCCTACCGATAACTTAAATACAAGGCTGTCTATATTTGTACAGATTTATTGGTGCCCACCGATTATCTGATGACAATTCCACAGCAACAGGCAATTTAAACTTTTGTGGGGTAAGCTCAGGCTGGTTAGATTTACGATACATCTGTTCTAGCTCAGATAAGTGCAAGGGGGTTGCACCAATTTTAGGGCTTTTGCGCCCCCTGAACCTAACTTTTTGGTCGCACCAGAATGGCTGTAACCTTCTTTAGCTCAATAGTTCAAAGTTTTCCAGCTAATCCTACGGAGGCTGGTATTTTTTTATGGTTGGCAATAAAGTTAAACTGATTATGAGACAAAATTATGGCTTTAAAATTTTTCTCTTTTACAAGAAAAACTGTTAGTTTGCTTATTTTAATTAGGTTTTTCTTATCACCATAGGGACGAGAGAACCCAGATTTGTAATTGATTAAAGCAGGCCCGAAAATGAGCTTAAACTGTTAAAATTTAACTTAAACTTTTAGCTTTCTCTTTACTCTTTTGTAAAGTTAACATACCCTTTAAAGAAAGATTATCAAGTAACGTTGCCAAACAAATTGCTCCTTTTTTCTCTTTATTTTCATCAAATAAATCTGAAAAATAAACGGCAACAGATATTTCTTTAGATTCTTTAGTCATCAAAACTAGACCAAAACACTGACTAGAAATATTATCTAATTCTCTAAATTTATCTATCTTTAAGACATTACTACGAGCTAGAATATAATTGATAGACTGGCCAACTAATTCTGTTTCTGAATACCCTAAAAGCTCACTGGTGTTCTGATTTATTTTGGTAATTCTATTATCTAAATCCATAACGATCAAACTTTGACTAATTGAATTAATAATGTTATCTAAATAAGATTTAGATGTAACTTTACTTTTTAACCTGGCAATTGTTTCATTAAAATATTTAGTTAAATCTCCTAATTCATCTTCAGAAGTTTTCGAGAGAATTGGTTGATATTCTGAAAAATTTTGGTCTAACTTTCCCGTAGCTACTTTCAATCGTTTAATGGGCACATAAATAGAACGGTATACATAGATAAATAAAATTAAAGAAAGAGCAAAACTAAACCAAACGTAATTTTTAATTATTTTAATATTTTGGCTGGTTAATTGTTGTGTTTCTAACTCCCCTCTGGTAATTTCTTCTAAAGAATTTTCATAATATTCTTGAACTATAGGAAAAATTATTTGATTCATTCTGTTAGTAAAGTTTTGAGCCAGGTCAAAAGACATTTCTTTTTGACCTTTAATATTCGCTAAAAAGAACTGCCATTCTTTTTGATAAAGCTTAACTTCTTTCAGGAGTACATTTAGATTCTCTATCTCTTCTTTCTCTTCAGAAATTTTGGCTTTTTTGTTACTAATATGACCGACAAAAGAAGAATGAATAATTTGTTTTTGAGTTAGGGTGGCTTCTCGTGCTCTTTTTATATTTTGCTCTAATTGATTTAATTCTAATTCAACCTTTTTTTGATACTGTTTCCTTTGCTCTTTTTTTAAGGCTTCTATTTGACTATTAATTAAAAAATCTTGATTTAACTCTTGAATTGATTGTATAGAAGTAAATATTTCACTGGCTGCTTTAGCTTCTGAAACCATCCCATGTACTGTTTCATTAGTCTCGAATTGAACTTGTTTATCTAATTCAATAGTTAAAAGTCCAATTGTTGCTAATAAAAAAGAACTCCCTCCCAAGGCTATAGTTAGTTTCTGCCAAATTTTCATTGCTTAAAATCTAATTCCTTTAACTCAATGTCTTTGAAAATTTTAAATAACTAATTAATCGGCTAATTATTAAATAGTAAACAACTTTACTACTATAGAGGGGGACTCGCTCGACAATAGAATCATTGTCACCCTGACCTTTGACTTTTGACCTTTGACCTCGCGATAAATAATAACTCAGATCTCAACTTAAAACTTTAAACTCGATCGCCATAAATGTGTGATTAATAACTACACTTGTTAAGTTGTACATTATTTCCAGGTGTAAATTTCTTGTGTCACGGTGCCGGAGGCGCAGCGGCACGAGAAGCACCGTGCGGCGCGGGGCGGTAGAAAGGTGATCGAGAGGATAGAAAGGTGATCCGCTACGCTGCTCCCGCAGGGCGCGAGATGGTAGAAAGGTGATCGTTTTCAATTTCGATAGGAGTGCGAAACAGGAGTATTATGCTATTTGTAGTTATCGACCAATATTAATTAGCCAAGACCCAAGCAGGCTGGTATTTTTTCAAAATCGATCGCACAAGGATTCGGATAAGAGCAGCGACGAGCGCAGTTATTGTACTAAACCGAGTAGTTTAATAACCTTGAGTACGATAGCGATAAATGTTTCATTGACGATCGCTCCCATCGAAAATCCCAGAGAGTGTCTCTCACCCCACAAACCAGACGAGGGCGCGAGCGCACTCTTATTCGGGTAGGAGCAGCGACGAGCGCCGTGGCTGCACTAAACAGATTAGTTTAATATGCTAGAGTACGCGCCGAAGAGCGGATCGTGAGCGAGATCGCTCCCATTGAAAATCCCAGAGAGTGTCTCTCACCCCACACAACAGACGCTCGCACACAAGCCGAACGCCCCCCAATAAGGGGTAAAACTAGCGAAGATACTGTTGGTAATAGACTTCCCCTTCTCGCACCTCCATTTATGCGATTTCTCCTAAATCCATCTCGCATAACTCGCCAACTCTCACGACCTAATGTGCGCTCGGGGATAATTTGTGCTGTTACTACACTAGGAATAAAAGAAAATCTTAATCCAAATAGTGTAATTAGTGTGATTAAGTTTTGTTTCAGTTTCATCTTCTCCTCACACTAAAAATCAAGCTGTATATAGATAGTATTTATCATATATTGCTTGATTTTAAAAAAACAAGTAATTGGACTAAACAATTAAGAACTTAATCTTATTTTGTTTCACTGATGACAGTAACGTTTGGATCTAGATCGTTACCTGTGTTAAAAACGTATTCTTTTGCATCTCGATCGTCAAGCACTGTAGCTCGCAAAAATAAAGCGCTCCAACGAGCAATCGTCTCTGTCGCTATTTCTTGCTCTAATGTTGGGACATTTCGACGGCGCTCGAGGTTGTCTTCGTTTGTAATTCCGTAATGATTTGTTCCATAAACAGTAATAAAAGCTTTGGGAGGAGTTTGAATTAGATCGTAACTTTTCTGCTCACTATTAGGCGATGTCACTCCGTCTAAAGTTCCTTGTATAATGGCAATAGGAAGACCATCATTTTCAATAGGAATAAAATTGTTAGTTGGGGCATTATTGTCGCCTATTTCTGGTAAACTAGTCCCGAAAAAAGCAGCGGCTAAAAGCTCATCAGGACGATTAAAACTTCCAACGCAAAGAATAGGTGTACAAGTATCATTGATGGCGCTCAAACCAATCGTGCCACCCCAGGAGTGACCGAGTAAAAGCAGCTTGCTTGTATCGATAATACTATTAATTGGTGAGTCTCGATTGGATTTTTCGGTCTTTTTTAGGTATTTCAAAACATCATTAATTAATCCCGTATCAACTAATAGTCCTTCAATGTTAAACTCCGTAATTAATCGTTTGCGATTAGGAATAACAACTACAAAACCGTATCTACAAACGTGGCTGGCATAATTAGAATAATCAGATTTATCTATCAAAGCTCCTTGTAAAAATAAGACGATAGGTAAGGTTTCTGTATTTGATTCAAGTAGAACAGGATAGTATACGTCCGTTTCGTCTGTCGTCCCGTCGTTGCTATTAGGAATACTTGTAGTGTAGCTAGCAGTCTCATCATACAGAGGTTCAGGAGTCAAAGTAACGTCATCAGTGCGAGTGTTTATTTCCATTATTAAAAATGCTCTACCGATCAAAGAAAAAATATAAGATACTTATCGTTTACTAACATTTTTAAATTTAACGCAATATTGCTGAAAATGACTAAAACACCGATTCAGTAATCAAAAACCAGTCCAATTAAGAGTATTCAGGAGATAAACTGTTCTCAACGTAGGTAAAAGTTGGCATTGATTTTGAAGTTTTTGCAGCTAGACAAACTACTGACATTATCGATCGCTTCTCCTTCCTAGGAGACCCAATTATGCTGGAAGAAATTCCCTCGTGCCTAAACTCCAGCTATAAGTTGTCGAACAAAGTGATCGCGTATTAAGCAGCGAAGTGAAGTGCGCGCCGCTACCCGAATAAGAGCGCAATGGCTGCACTAAACCGAGTAGTTTAATATGCTCCAGTGCGCGCCGAAGAGCGGATCGTGAGCGATCTCGCTCCCGCAGGAAAATTCCACAGAGTGTCTCACCCCACACAACAGACGATCGCACGAAGATATTCCTTAAGAAGCCTATTCCTTGACGGATGACGCAGTCGGCTGAGCGAGCCTTCAATTTGCCTCACTCTTTCGCGACTCAGATTAAGTTGCAATGCGATCTCTTGTAAACTTTTCATTGTCCCGTCATCCAAACCATAGCGCAAACGTATTACATGACTTTCGCGATCGGTCAACGTATCGAGAACAATAGTTGACCAATTATTACTTAGTGCGCTTACCCCAAACCATTAATAATACAACAACTTGTCTTAATGGAGAGCTTTTTTGAAGTACAATTTTTCTTTTGTCAAGGATATGTAAAAAATATTTGTAAAAACTTTAAATTTACTCAAAGGCCTTTACCTAGAAACTTGACGGGTGATTCTGGGGTTCACTCGCAATCGTTAACCGAAGTTAGTCTTAGGGAAAAATCTTAAATCAAATTCTACGCTCGATTTACGCTATTATGATAACGATTATCATTACAAATTCAGGAAGAAGTTCTAGCTAATAAAACTAAGATTTAGATTCGGGCATCGAAAAATGAACCAAAACGAATCTTTGCTACCTTTAAAAATTGCCGTGCTGACGGTTTCTGACACGCGAACCGAAGCTGATGATAAATCGGGCCAAATATTGGTGGATAACTTAACCACAGCCGGACATTTTTTAGCAGAAAAAACCATTGTTCCCGATAACATTTACCAAATTCGTGCTGTCATATCCAGATGGATTGCCGATCTCTGTGTCCAGGTGATTTTAACCACTGGTGGTACGGGAGTTACAGGACGAGATGGCACTCCAGAAGCCATTAAACCACTATTAGACAAAGAAATCGAAGGTTTTGGCGAAATATTTCGGATGATTTCCTATCAAGAGATTAAAACCTCTACCATTCAATCTCGAACTTTGGCTGGCGTGGCTAACGGTACTTATATCTTTTGTCTACCTGGTTCTAGCGGTGCTTGTCAAACAGGATGGAGTATTGTCAAAGACCAACTCGATTCTCGCTATCGTCCTTGTAATTTAGCTCAGTTGATTCCCAGATTAATGGAATAAGGAAAGATGTTTGGTATTAGAAGTCATGAAGAAGCTACGGCATCTGAGTTAAAAGCACTGACAGCAGATGGTCGCGTTAAACTCAGGACAGCAGCAGCAGATAAATTTATTAAAATTTTATGGTTGAAAAAAAATTAATGACGAACTACGAAATTAACAGTGGCCAATGGTGGGTAGAACGCTGGCTAGAATTATTAGATTCTTATCGTTTTAAAAAGCGCTTAGAAAGGGCGCGTATCTATGCTAGAGAAGGCAATGTTCTCAGTATAGAATTTATTGAGGCGCGA
>JASJDA010000343.1 GCA_030065755.1 Prochloraceae cyanobacterium
TACTAACTTAGCAGAACTTTTAGAAACAAATGAGGCGATCGCAAATAAAATTAATCGCATTTATATTATGGGTGGTGCTGTTCGGGTTAGAGGAAATATAATTGTTCCTGGATTTACTGACGATTTTAAAAATGAAGTTGCTGAGTGGAATATATATGTAGATGCAATAGCAGCACAAAAAGTATTTATATCTAACGTACCGATTACTTTGATCCCTCTAGATGCTACTAATTATGTTCCAGTTACCAAGGATTTTACTAGCAAATTAAAGCAGAATACTACAACTGAAGAAGCAAAATTTATCAGTCAAGTTTTTGACAAAATACAGCCAGTATTAGATTCTGGGGAATATTATTTTTGGGATGCTGTAGCAGCAGTTACTCTGGTAAACAAAGATTTTTGTAACTACGAAAACCTAAAATTAGACGTAATTGTCGATTATACTGATGACGAAGATTCTCTTCAAGATTTACCCTCTTTTTCTCAGATACTTGAAAATGGAAAAATGCGCCACCAGTTAGATCCTTATACCAATTTCGGAAAATATCACTACAGATGGTTATTTGATCAAACTACGGAAATCCAGCAATTAAAGGAAGTAGGGTTTGAGGGGCCAAGGGTTCAGCCCACTAATTTTGAGCACACCCTACTGAATCTTTTGGAATAGGAATACCATTTTGGCTAATAGTGTAAAGATCTTCAAACTTGTAATCCTTTGCACATTTATAATTTTTGGAGCGGTCGTTATCAAATAACTTATTACAACCATAGCAAAAGGTTTCTTTTAGTTCAGTCTCTAATTTGACTAACTCTGGATTGGAAACAAACCGCCGCAGCTTCTGATATTTTGCTGAGTTCCAAACATCGTAAATACTTGTTTCAAATATATTGCCTAAAACTAGAGGATCCCCTGTGGTAGTGTGCTGCAATCCATTTCGGTGGTTGTTGCAACAGGGAATTACGTCTCCGTTGTATCTGATTACCAGATCGAAATAGGGCCATAGGCAACGTGGAAGAAGTTTTTTCTTCCTAGGTTCGAATATATTGTATTTACCAAGATCGTTGTCACTATAATTACTTAACATTCCCCAGTAGTTAGTCATTTGGTCTACTCCAATTTCTTGGAATATTTGCGTTGCCTTTTCTAACTCGTCAATATTATGTTGAAACTTAAGATACTGAACTTCAACTTTGGGGTAAGCTTGACCGTATTCGCGTTTAAACGAGCAAACTCGCTTCAAGTTCGACAACACTGTTTTGATGCGACCGCCAACGCGAGTAAGTTGATAATTTTCCTGGCTGAGTCCATCAACGCATACAGTTAGATGCGTCAAACCACTTTGGACAATTTGCTTTATACGATCGTCCGTAAAAGCAAAATTAAAATTTGTATTGATATGGGTATTGAGTCCTGCATCAGAGGCAATACGACACATTTCATCTACATGAGGATGGGTATAGGGATCGCCAAAATAGTGTAAGGTGACTAAAGAGGTTTTTCCTTTGATTTCATTAATGACCCGTTCAAACTGGCTGAGCGTCATCTTGTGCTCGGCTTTAAATACCTGCTTCTCTAGGGTTTCGTTCCCATTGGGGTGAGCGTGTAGGCAGGCCGTACAGTGGAGATTACATAAGGGAGAAATATCAATTTTTAAACCACTCGGCATAGCCCATACTTTTTCACTCTTAGTCGCAAAGTGGATGCCCCCAATCCCCACGTTCATTAATTTTTGAGGAGAAGTCTTGTCAAAAAATCTTCCCCACTTTCGGTTTAGATCATCTAGAATCCCGTGTTGAGTTGATAAAAATCTCATTTGACCTCTATCAGAAATATTGGTGTTTGTTTTTCAAATTAAGGTAGTAGTACCCCTTATATTTAGGCTGATTAAGCATCTTCTTTCCCTTGCTTGTGTGCTACCACGAAATAGATTTCCCTAATTCGCTCAAAGCGCTGGATTTCAAGCCCCGCCTTCTGATGTAACTGCTCTATCTGGTTGGGGGTGAAAAAGTACACGGGGCATCTCTTTAAATTCAGACGAACCCAGCGCACGGGCATCCGCCAGCTGTAGATAGTTGGCCAGGTGCTAATAAGTTTACCAGAAAGTAAACTAGACATTTTATCAAGGAAAACCTTGGGTTCCTTAATATAATCAAACAGACCCATAGCAAGGACGGCATCGAAGGGACCGCTAAGGTCGGTCTCTAGAAAATCGCCTACCAGAAACTCGCACTTATCTTCAACACCCAGCTCCTTGGCATGCTGTTTAGCTAGTTCAATCATAGGTCGGGAAAAGTCGATGCCAATGACTCGCTCCTTTTCTGGGGCGAGGGCACAGCAGAATCGGCCAGGTCCGGAGCCAATATCAAGGATGGACTCGATAGTGGAATCTTTGCACTCCTCAAGGGTCAGATCGTAGCGCTGGCACATGGCTTGACGAAGTACGCGGTCAAGAAAGCGCATGAAAGGGCTTTTTTGACCAGAATAGATCGAATCGAAATCATCTGCCACTTTTTCCCAGTACTGTTTAACTTCAGGTCTTTGAAATTGAAACATAACTAATGCTTATTTCTTGTTTCTCAAATTTACCGCCATACTGAACAAACGTTGGCGAGCGGTTTGCTAGTTTTACCCTAATTGTGATTCCAACAGTTCACTAAACAGTTTTTTATAGCCTTGGTTTGCTTGATTAAAATCATACTTATTTTGAGCCACGGCTGCTGCTTTGGCCCCCATCTGAAAGCAGAGATCGGGAGCGGCGGCTGCTAATTCAATAGTGCGGACTAAACCTTCCACATCACCAGGTTCAACCACCCATCCAATCTCCTCTTCCTTTACGACTTGTGCCAGTTCAGACCAATCATCGGCTACTGCCAAAATTGGCTTTCCCGCGGCCATCTGATTATACATCCGGCTTGGCACTGAAACTCCTGCCATGCCTGGAATATATGAAATTATGGCCAGATCGCAGGCATTGAGAACAATTATTAACTCATGGCTAGGGCAACGATTAAGAATATTGACATTTTCTAAGTTATTGCTCATTACATATTGTTCTAGCCACTTTTTTTTGTAACCGAAACCGGAAATAATAAAGTGAATATTTTCATTCTTCTGAAGAATTTTGGCTGCTTCTGCTACATACTCAATGCCGTGACATCTTCCTATGTTTCCTGCATAGAGAACTACAAATTTGTCTGCAACTCCTAGCTCTTTTAGTTTAGGATTATTAGCTTTCTTTGTTGGTCGAACAATCTGATTATCAGCCCAGTTGTGTATACAAACTATTTTATTTTCATCTTTATCAGATAGCTTGGCTAAAGTCAGTCTCGTCATATCTCTGCCAAGAGTGACGATTTTACTAGAATGACTGTAGAGAATGCGGTTCATTACCTGACCTATCCTGACAATTATTGATGATGGCTGGCAAAGTCCTGCTGCTATCAAAGCTTCGGGAAAAACATCGTGAATAAGCAATACAACTTGAATCCTCTTCAGCCACTTAATTATTAGTGCGACAAAAGGCAGTAAGGAAGAAGTAGTTACAACTAAGATCGTATCTTCACGCTGGCAAAGAAATAATGTTTTCCAGAAAATTGCTACCGAGCGAGTCACTCCGTTCAAAAAAAACCCTAACAACAAATTCTGATTGAAAATTGTCCCCTTACACCGCCATATTTCAACTTTATTTCTTACTTCATGCTTGGGTAACCCTTCGCAAGGCAGTAATGATTTTGTAGCTGGTCCTGTAATTACTTTGAGATTGTATTCTTCAGCTAATCCCTCAGCTATTTTGGTTAAAAAATATCCTGTTGAAGTTTGTTCGGGAAAGTATCTCTCGCTCAAAATCCAAATCCGTTTCATAATATTAAATCAACTTCTGCGTCAGACATAGTCTTGTTCTGCCGTCAGGTGACAAGCTAAGTAGTGGAATGCCTCCAATCAAGGTCGCATCGGAAACCAGCGAAATGCTCTGAAGAAGTTAATCCATTCCAGTCTTTCTAGTAGTTTTCCTCTCTTTTGGGCAACCTCTGCTGAAACTTTGTTGGGAAGTTTAGCTGAAAGAGTGAAGTCCTGTTCCGAATAGCAGTGAACGTGGAAGGAATCTAACGGAAGATCTTTGACAAAGCGGTAAGTATATTTATAATCTTCTTCCGTTTCACCTGGAAAGCCCACCATGAGGTGTGTGCGTACGATCGTTCTCGGCGATGTCTCCCTAATCCGATCGATTAGCCAGCGATACTGCTGAGTCGTATGGTTGCGTTTCATTAGCTGGAGGATTCGATCGCTGCCCGATTGCAGGGGAATGACAATAAATGAGATTTTCCCCCGACGAAAGATGGGCTTCAATCCTTCCCAGTATTTAATAATCCATTGTGGATGCACATTGCGCAGGATCAGGTGAAATTTTTGTGGTAAAGCTGTAATCCGATCGAGAAGAAAAACGATATCAGTTCCTAAGTCCTGTCCGTAAGAGGCTAGTTCATCACAGGATAAGGCAATATGCTTTTTGCCACGACTCACCGCATCTTGCACTTGTTCCAGTACAATTGCGGGCGGTACGCTTTTTGTCAATCCTTTGGCTTTAGGAATTGAGCAAAAGCTACACTTGTTCGTGCAGCCAACGCTAATCCGAACTAACTCAGTGTTTCTATCGGGAAGGTAAAGTAATTGCCACAACCATCGTGGAATTGGAAAATAAGGAATCGCTTCCAGAAAAACCACCACCTTTTTGATAAAATCCTGGATGAAGCTGTCAGGAAAGCGGAAACTTCGATTAAAGCTGAGACCAATGTTATCCGAACTGAAGGGGATACAACCTGATTTGAGATCGTCAATTGAAATGCTAGCATTGGTCACTGAGTCGAGCAAATGCAGTTTTCTCGGTGTCACCAAGACATCCTCATATCCTGAATTCTGAACGACCTGCTTATTGATAGCTGGCAAGCACCCAGCAAAAATAACTCGGGCATCTGGACGCTTGAGCGACATTAGCTCTTTGTAGGTGTTGATTGAACACCGTTCCATCTCCTTTGTGAACCCACAACTGTTAACGATTATCAAATCGGCATCTTCTGGGCTATCAGCTGATTCCCAATCGTTGTTTTTCAGGTAGCGATCGATTAGCAAGCCATCAAGATGGTTTTCGCTACAACCCAGGTTAACACAATAAGCACTTTTCACTTTCAAAAAACCTCCTTATTACAATCGCTTGTTACAATAAGTTTCATCCCTAACCGAGCCTAATTCGTTCGCGAACCATCCCCGACCATGTATCTGGCTGAATCAACATGCTTACAGATAGAAAACACTCCTGCGTACATTGACAGTTCGTCTCTTGAATAAACCGGCGCACTCGGCATGCTGCTTTATCGTTCCATAGGGCAGTAAAGTTGTAATTAAAATCGCGAAGATTGCCTAGAGGTTTATCGAGCATTTCGCAAACTTTTACAGAGCCATCACTATAAATGACTCCTCCAATTGAGCCAGCAGCGCAGCCACCTCCCTCGCGTTTACCCTCTATAATGTCACAGATAACCTGGCGGCGGACGGCATTCTTAGCACTAAGCCACTTGGCAGTCTGGTGACCGCCGTGTCCTCGGTAACGTCCCTCTGCAATGCGTCGGTCGATAATCTCGTGAGCTTTTTTATAGGCTGAAAGCTGTACATTCGTTGCTTCTGGATCTCTAGGATTTCCGCGAGTAATATTAATCATCCACTCCCCTGAAGGGTGTATTTTCTCTACGACAGCCCCAATCTCTTCAACCGTATTCTGATTGGCATGGGAAATTGTCGTAATTACACCTACGTCGAAATGGCTATAGTACTGCTTGAGCTTATTTAACTCAATAATGGTTGTACAAGCACGTTTGTAACCATCACTGATGCGACGAATTTCGTTATGAATTTGGCCCACTCCATCTAAGGAAACATCTACCCGAAAAGGAGTATCTGGATTGGCTTTAAGTAAACGTTCAGTGGCCCTAACGATGCGCTCGGTTTTATAGCCAGATGTGGGAATTTGGTAACGAGCTAACTTGGTTTTGTGGCGAAACATAGTGGCTAACTCCACAATATCGTCGCGGTGAAAAGCCTCGCCTCCCGTCAAGCTGAGAAATTTAATCTGGTCAATCGAGTCAGCGAGTTTTTTGTACTCATCGAAGGTGAGGGCACTGTTAGTGAGTTCGCGGGTTTTCCATTCTTCGTTGAACCAACAATGTTGGCAGCGCATCCAGCAAACGTCAGTCACGAATAAGATAATGTATTGGGGCGTTCGGAAAATGTGTGCCAGGGTGTTGGTCAGAGCAGTATAAAGTTCAGCTTTAATTGTTTGAGAATTCATCTTTGTTGCTTCAAAAATGTGCTGGCAGTCATTGGCTGTACGCCAGGGTATGTACTCATATAATTGAGTAGAGCTAGGTTCATTTCATATCGACGTGGTCGGTCACTGAGGTAGAGTCGTTGATGCCAAGGCTGACGACCCAAATGAGTAAGAGAAGTAAACTCGTAGCTGTGAAAAAGATAGACAATAGCTCCTCTCCGGCGGCGTGCTTCAGCAAGTAGAGCCAGAAAGAACGCCTGCATCAAGCGCAACCCACCAAGATAGAGGACACCAGACAAAAAAGGAACACCAAGGCTGCTCAAATTGACAACAAAAAGTGGAAGTTCTCCTCGCTGAAATGGACTGTTTTTAGAAGGGTGATAAGCACCACGGGGAGCAAATAGCCAAAATAGCTCTGCTCCTCCGCTAATGAAAAAATCAGCACGCTGTGCGCAAACAGAAAAATCGGCATGGTATCCGTGAGTAACGAGGGCTGCCTGGGTGTAACGGGAGGTAGTCATCCGCGGTCCTCGAAAACAACGTGGTCTTAAGCCCACGACCCTTGCAATACGGTGCGTTGCTTCTCCGAGCGCCGCCTCAGCACCTTCAGGTGACATGCGCCTGTAGTCATCTTCTGGGCTATGATCGACTCCATGACAGCCAATCTCATGTCCAGCCAAAATTAAGCGTCGCAGAGGGGCACTAAATTGTTCGGCTGCAACAGCAGTGCAGAACCAGGTAATTGGCAAATTATTTAGAGAACAACGTAGTTGGTCGAGGATCTGTGCCTGTTCGTCAAGATCGTGGTCGGATGCGACTTCCACGTCAACTGTCACTAGCAAAGGTACAGTTTTAGTTATAATCATACATCCCCCTTAACTTGACTTCACTCTCATCACCCCTATTGAAAAACTTCTGTATCAAAATATGATTCAGAAGCCAAGGTCCCACCACGAAGGTGCGATGCCACAAACGCCGTGGTTCCAGAGTTAGCCGAAACAGCCATTCTAAGTGCTGCTGACGGAGCCAAACTGGTGCGCGAGGCTTGGCTCCTGAGACAAAGTCGAACAAACCACCCACATTCCAAATGAGCGAAACCTCAAACTGGTGCCTATTACGAAGAGAGAAGAGTTCTTGTCGAGGAAATCCACGCCCGACCAATAGTAGCTTGGCACCACTAGCATTCACTGCACGAACAATTTTGTCCTCATGGTCTGCACTAAAGTATCCCGAACTGAATCCAACAACTCGGACCCTGGGCCACTGGATGCAGGTTCGTTTAACTGCATTGGAAATGCTACACTCATCCGCACCGAGAAAATAGACGGGAATAGCAGCTCGCTCTAGGCGTGCCATTACTAACGGAAATAAATCGGTGCCATTGAGATCCGGAAGCCAACCCTGATTTAACAAACATGCAGACAGCTTCATCCCGATGCCATCAAACAACAAATAAGAGCTGCTTACTAAAGCATCATAAATAATTGGGTTTTTAGACAAATGGTAGTAGTTATTGGCATTCACATGGCTAACAATTTGCGGCGGTTGCGAGTCTTCTTGTACTAGTGAAATTAACCAGTTCGCAATCTCTTCAAGATTGCCTGTGAGTAGAGGCCGACCGAGAAAATTAACTGTTTGCATTTGAAATTCTCCCCATCATATACCATTTTGCTAGGCACCCCCACAGTCCAAAGGGTAAAAGCCGTTTAAGTGTTTGTTTAAGCTTATTGGCTATTCCAGGAGTACCAGTGGGTAAACCACGTTCCATAAGATCCAGTGCGTACCGAGCAACAGCTTTTGGTTCCATAGCACCTGGGCTCTCACGGAGACCCGCACGGCGGCAGAACTGAGTTCTTGTCGGACCAGGAATCAAGCAAGACAAACTAATCCCATTTCCATTTACTTCGGCTGCAAGGGAATGGGAAAATTCTAGAATAAATGCCTTGCTAGCAGCATATAGCGCATACCCTGGTGCCGCAGCTAGGGCGGCAGACGAAGCAATGTTAAGGATCCTTCCACTACCTTGTTTTTGC
>JASJDA010000344.1 GCA_030065755.1 Prochloraceae cyanobacterium
CCCTCAATTAGAATTACTGCAAAAAGCAACTCTTTGTATTACTCATGCAGGAATGAATACGACTCTTGAATCTTTGAGTAATGGAGTACCGATGGTTGCTATCCCCATCACTAACGATCAACCAGGCATAGCTGCCCGAATTGCCTGGACAGGAACAGGGAAGGTCATCTCCTTGAATAAAGTTAGTGTGGAGAAGCTGCATAAAGCTATCAAACAAGTTCTGAGCGAAGACTCCTATAGAAAAAACGCTTTGAGGTTACAAAAAGCGATCGAGCAAGCAGGTGGAGTAAGTCGGGCTGCTGATATTGTTGAACAAGTGGCATCTACTGGCAAACCTGTTTTTTCCCATACTCATCAAAACCCATAATCTGACTAAATAAAAAAATATGAAAATCCGAATTTGCTTTCTACCATTGACCCTAGCCACTGGAATATTTTTTTCAACATCAAGTCTGGCACAAATTATACCTGATAATACATTAGGAGCAGATCGTTCTGTCATTAATAGAGTTGATGAATCACTAGATCGCATCTCTGGAGGAGCAACAAGAGGCAGCAATTTATTCCACAGCTTTGAACAATTCAACATTGGCAATGGTCTAGAAGTTTATTTTGCCAACCCTGAAGGTATTGCCAATATTTTCAGTAGAGTTACTGGCAGCAATATCTCTGAGATTCTGGGGACTTTGGGAGTAGAAGGCAATGCTAATCTATTTTTTATTAATCCCAATGGAATAGTTTTTGGGGAAAATGCAGTTGTTGATGTGGGAGGCTCGTTTATCGCTACAACTGCCAATGAAATTAAGTTTGGTGATGGTCAAGTTTTTTCGGCTAGAGATACTCAAAGACCGCTTCTTAAATGGAATGCACCTATTGGTCTTGGTTTAGATGGAAATAACGGTAGTATTGTTGTTAGAGGAACGGGACATGACTTAACCGTAATGCCCTTTTCTCCTACTACAAATCCTGAAACTGAAACAGGATTGCAAGTATCGCCAGGCTCTACTCTAGCTCTGATTGGTGGAGACATAATATTAGACGGTGCAATTCTGAAAGCTCAAAGCGGACAAATTGAGTTAGGGAGCGTCTCATCAGAAGGCAATCTTGCTTTAGATATTAATTCTTCTGATTCTGTCGTCAGTTATGAAGGAGTTTCCTCATTTGGAGATATTCAATTTTCAAACAAATCTTTAGTTGATGCCAGTAGTATTGATAGCAATTTTGATAGCGGGAATATTAGAGTTTTTGGAAGCAATGTCAGCGTAAAATATGGCTCGGTATTGTTAATTCAACAGCAAGGCTCATCTTTGGGAGGCGATTTGAGCATCAATGCGACTGAATCTTTATCTATTGCTGGCACTGATCCCTTAACCAATGTTGATAACTTTAGAATCAATAGTAGCTTACGTAATGAAAATTTAGGAACAGGCATTAATGGAAATACTCAAGTTTCGGCTAAGGAGATAACACTTCAAGATGGAGGACAAATTCTCAACTTGAGTTTTAGTAAAGGAGCAGGGGGTGATTTAAACGTAAGTGCTTTAGATAACATTCAAACGATTGGAAGATCTCCCTTGAATATTAATTACAATAGCAACATCTCTAGTGGTACTTTCAATTCAGGAAATGCAGGAGATTTAACATTATCGACAAAACATCTGAGAATAATGGCAGGGAGCAGTATTACCTCTACTACCTTTGGTAGCGGTAGAGGAGGAAAAGTCTTTATTGATTCAACGAATTTAATTGAAATAATTGGAGTAGAACCAAGATTTTTTGAAGCAAGCAATATATCTGCTACTACTTTAAGCTCAGGAAATGCAGGCAATCTAACAATTAACACATCAAATCTAACGATTCAAGATGGAGCAAGAATTGACTCCTCTACTTTTGCCAGTGGTGATTCTGGAAGCATTACACTTAATGTCTCTGACTCAATTAAAATCGATGGAATGGTAACTGATTCTCCTAATCCTAGTTCTATCATTTCGGCTGGTAATATTGTCACCCAGGATTTACAAAAACTATTAAGATTACCACCAATTCCTTCAGGAAATGCTGGAAGTGTAACCATTAATAGTCCGAGCTTGAGCATCACAAACGGAGCGATAATAGGCGTTCAAAACAGAGGTACTGGAGATGCTGGAAAACTTCAAATCAATTCTGACTTTATCAATCTTAATAACACTGGGAACATAGCAGCTTCGACTCTCTCAGGGAACGGGGGCAACATTGACCTTAACAGCGATCGCATTCAACTAGACAACGGTAATATTTCTGCTTCGGCTGGAGGAGACGGCAACGGTGGTAACGTTAAGATCACTGCCAATAGCTTCTTCCTAGCACTAAACGATAGTAATGTTACTGCTACTGCTGTTTTTGGCAATGGCGGAAACATAAGAATTGATGCTTCCGCTTTATTAGGAATTGAGGAAAGAAAAGCTACACCTAATAATGGCACTTCTGATGCGGATGCTAGTTCTGAATTTGGGCAAGATGGAACTGTAACCATTACAAATCCCCAGAGCAATATCCAAGACCCGATTATTGTTGTCAAAGAAATCAGAGAAAATAATGTTGAGAAAAAAATTCAAAGTCGATGCGTTGATGGTAAACCTCTTTTGAATGATGGAAGACATTCCAACCTTCCCGAAACTCCTTATGATTTTCTTGATACTCCCGAATCTTTTCCGAGTGAGAATCTTGTTCCTCCTTTAGAACAAGCAAACAAAAGCAAACCTTCTAGAATTGAAGATTTAGTATGGTCAGAAGGAGATCCCCTCATTCCTGGGAATCAGATAGTGGTAACAGAAGATGGGAGAGTCTTTTTAGTGGTTAAATCGCAATTAGAGTCATTGGAACAAAGTATCTGTACTTCTGGTGGAATAGAAAAATCACAACAAGCTCCTAACCCTCACCCAGCAAAGTTAAAGCCGACCAAAGGGAAGGGTGAGTTCGGCTTCTAATCTGCTTAATTTGAGCTAATTGCAAAGCTTTGGCTTTATCAAAATTTGACTCTTGAATTTGGGTATAAAAATCGTGTATTAACTCAGCTTGCTTTTCATCGTCAACCAACCACAGACTACCTAAAACCGAATTAATTCCGCTTCTGAGTCCTACTCCTGCTAATCCCAAAATAGAGCGATCGCTACTAAGAGAGGTTTCACAAGCAGATAAGACCAGCATTTCTATGGAACTTTTACTTCGAGAAAGAATAGACTCTAAATCTAGTGCAGATATATTACGGTCATAAGCAACAACAAAAGAATTCTCCGCAACTCCACCAGCATATCCGTGACTTGATACATGAACTACAGAATATTCGTGGCGATTTAGCTGTTGCTCAAAGTTTTCAGCAGTAAATTCTCGATCAAGAAATTTACGTCCATCAATGATCTCAATAACATCTCCCACTTCTTTCAAGACTTGAGATAAGGCATTCCATCCTCTTCGTTGGATTCCTAATCCAAAAACTGCTGCTTTGGGTTTAGAGACTTTCTTACTGTTGGCTGTAGAAACAAAATTTAATCCTAGAGAAGAAACACTCGCCCATTTTTCAACTAAAAACTGCTTCCCATCATTGAGAGCAGCCATTGGTATATTACGCAGAATACCATCGTGAACAAAAATTATGGTATTTGGCTTAATTTGCTGTAATTCTACTTCAAAAGGCAGAATTATCATCTTGTATAATTTTTGACTTAAGACTCCAAGCTGCCAAGATTCACCTTTTTTAAGCTTTTGATACCAATCAACAGCCATTTTTCTTAGTTCACTCTCACTTATGGGAACTCGATGATGAAGTAGTTGACCATTAGGAAGTTCTAGAATCAAGTGAGTTTGGTTTTCGAGAATAATTGAAGAAAGCAGCACCGCATTTTTCCGGGTAAGAGTTTCTCCAGTAGCCAATTTTTGAGGAGAAATCTGTACACAATTATCACCAAAATAGTTCTGAAGTTGAGCTAATCGTAATTGTTCAAAAACAGCGAGAGCTTCAGAAATTTGGCTTTCAGACAAATTAGAATCAGAAAGCAATAATTCAAGTGTAGTGCGGTAAATTGGCTCAATTTTCTCACTAAAATTTAACCTTTGCTCGATATCAATATTGATTGAAGCTTGATTTAAAGAACTAAGAGAAAAGATCGCTTTTTGATAAAATGCGATTGCTTTCTCAATTTGCCCCATTTTTTGATAAATTCTACCTGACAGCCAATAAGCACGATATAGACTGTCATAAGCCGATTTTGAATGTGCTTTGATTTGGGCTAAATGAGCATAGTCAAGTGCTTGAAGAAAATTAGCGGATTTTTCCGCTAATAAACCCAATTCGAGAAAACCATAGCTTTCTGCCCGAACATCTTCTATCTTTTGTGCTACTTCAACCGCTTGAGTTAACCAATAATGAGTTTTTTCTTCATCAAGCTGACCCCAATTTAGGCTCAAGAAAGCTTTAGTTGTAGAATTTGGTAAATTAGTTAAAACTCTTCTTCCTCGCTCCAGTTGTTCGGAAGAAAGTTTTGTGGAAGAAACTTTGCTCCACTCAATTAAAGTCCGAACAGAAGATGCAGATTCTTCTGTTTGACTTAAATGTAAAGCTTGTTGAGCATACTTTAAGGCTTCTAATTGATAGATTTGAGCCGAAGCAAAATACTTTTGGCTTTCTGCTCCTTCTTTTGAACTATCTGCTTTTAATTGAGTAGTCTTTACTTGTTTTTGTAGAAGTATTACTAAATTATTAAGAGTCGATAAAGATGTTTTTAATTTAAGACTTTGTTTATAAGCAGAAAGAGCTTGGTCAAATTCACCGCTTCGATTATAAGTATCTCCCAATTGTTTCCACGTTTGTCCCAAAAGTGAGGGTTCTTTGACAAAAGAAAGTATCTTATTTAATTGAAAAGTAGCCAAATGAAATTGACCCAGCTTCGTATAGCCTTGGGCAATCAATAGTGTTAATTCAGCTTCTTTATGATACAGTTTTTGAGCCTGGTAGATTTGGGCTTGTTTTTTCCAGATAGAAATAGCTTGAGTAATATTTCCTTTATTCCAATAGTACGCTCCCAAATCTACCTCGACCCCATTTATTCTTCTTTCTGAAGATGAAGCTAAGTCAGACTCTGCCCGTCCAGGAACACAGAAGAGAAATATTAACAAGAAAAAAGAAAGAAAAACACTTAATTTAGTCTTAAATAGGGGTTGAATAATTGACATTTTTTATCTAGCTATGTAGAATCATTTTTATTCTTTATATTTTAGGAATTTTCCGCTTTACTAATTTTCCTTAAAATAATAATAAATAATAAGGGATTTTGAGAATAAATATGTTCTTTGGTAAAACAACTTTATTAGTTAAGTTTTTAACTTTTTACGGTATTTTTTTGGCATTGTTTATTCTAAAACCAGCGTCTGCCGATGGAGAATTACCCAACTATGAGCCAAAACCTTCTGAAGAAAACGTAGATCAAAGAAGAACTATCTCTAGTGGTTCTCGTTCTATTTGTCAAAGTCCGTTTCCCAAAAATTCTGTGTTCTTATTGATCCCTGAAACAGAAATAGCACACTACACTACGAGCAGTACCCCGGAGCTTTATATTTATGCTAAAAAAACCTCCAAAGTTCCTCTCTCCTTTAGGATAGTAATTCCTGATATCAATGCAGATAATCCAAAATTCGAGAAAACTTTACTTATAGAAAAAGAAGGTTTTTATAAAATTAAACTACCTTCATCTTTCAAACTAGAAGATGGAAGAATTTATCTATGGCAAATCGCAATTCCTTGTCTCAATGACTTTACTGAAATAGATCAAGTTCTTAGGGGCGCGATCTTAAAAGTTCCTCTTACTCAGGAATTAAGAAATCAGCTTTCTCTTGCAGAAAATTCTTTAGACAAAGCTAGAATTTATGCCGAAAATGGAATATGGTATGATGCTTTGAGTTCGGCTGCTAAATCCGAGCAATATTTAAAATCAGCTAAATATGTCGAAAAATTACTAAAAGATGTCAATATCGACCTTGAAACTTATAATTACAAAGCTTTAGAACTATGATTAATCGATATCCAAATTTAGCTCATTAAGGTGACAAATTTATTAAAGCTGCTGAATCCCAAAATAGATAAAAGATTACTTCGCTCTATTGTGTTAATTGTTATTTTCCCGATAGTTGTTTTAAGACTCCTGGGATTTTTGCAGTGGATGGAGTGGGCATTTTATGACTTACTCTTTTACTTTAGTGCTTCCGAATCAAAAGAAGAAAGAATTGTCTTAGTAGTTTGGACTGAAAAAGATATTCAAAAATTGCAAGAGTCAATTATTCCCGACCAAACATTAGGGATTCTGCTCGAAAAAATCAAAAAACAACAACCACGTTTAATTGGGCTGGACTTATATAGAGACCTTCCAGTCGTGTCTGGACAATTATCAAAACAGGAAAATCAAGCAGCTTACAAGAATCTTCAAGAGATTTTTCGCTCCACTCCTAACCTATTAGGAATAGAAAAAGTATTGCCTCCAACCACCAACCCTCCTTCTGGAATAAAAAGAGTAACATCTTCAGATATCATCACCGATGATGACAATATTATACGTCGCTCTTTTATTGATCCCAGACCTAGAACGAAGAAAGATGACCCCAATACAGAAAGAGGAGTCACTTATCTTGGGACAGCTTTAGGCTATCATTATTTAGCCAAAGAAGGATGGAACGGTAAATTAATTGGGCGAGGGTCTTATTTAATTTTCAAAAACGAAACTCAGATAACTTTAAAAGATATCAAGACTTTTGACGGAGGCTACATTAACAACAAAATGGGTTGGGATTTCCTCGTCAACTGGCGCAGAGGCAATAATCTATTTATTAAATATTCTGTAACTGAGGTTATAGACGGGGCAATTCCTGTCAATATTTTTCAAGACAAAATTGTTTTAATTGGAAATGTTTCTTCCTCTAGCACAGATATTCATTATCTTCCTACTAAGAAATGGGATAAATATCAAAAATGGACTTACGGAGTTGAAATTCCAGCACAAGTAGCAAGTTCTATTATTAGCGCAGCCCTTGATAATCGTCCTTTACTAAAAGTAGCTCCTTGGGGTATGGGATACATTCTTTTACTTGTCGCTACTTCTACTATGACATTCCTTATTTTAAAGTTTTCTTCTCTCAAGATAGATAAACTCTACTTAATCTCTGGCTTCTTTAGCCTATGTTTTACTTGCTTATTGAGCGTCACAAGTCTGGTAGCTTTTCAAATGATGGGATGGTGGATTCCTATTATTCCCTCAATTTTAGGTATCTGGCTAACTTTTATGGCTATCAATAATTATGTTCAAATAGATAAAGAAAGGCAAAATGTTTTGTGGTTAAAGTTATTAGCTAATTATCTCAATCATAAGTTCGGAAATTCTTCAAGTTTAATAAAATTCAATACAGAATATATTGAGGAATGTACCCAAATTATCGAACAGATATCATTTTCTATTTATAAGAAACTTGAAAAAGAACATCAAGAATATTATGGAAATTTTTCTGATTCAAATTTTTCAGAAACTAAAGAAGCACAAGACTTAAATAATTTGCTCAAAAAATTATCTGAAATTGAAGCAACAAATCCTAAAATTTTGGGGCAAATTCAGAAGATTACTACTTACAGAGAACGTACTACTGAGTTTATGGAGCTTGCTAATAAAAGAAAACAAAGAAACTCAGGAAAAATAAATATAAATGAATTCATTCACCAAATTATTGAACAAACGCTCTCCGATTTACGAAGCGAATATGAATATCAAGTCTTAGTAGAAGAAGTATATGATCCCAGTTGGTCTTTAGCAAAAGTAGATAGGACAGCTTTAGAAATAATTATCGAAAATTTACTTGATAATGCTTTTTATGCTGTTAAACCTGAGAACCATCTAGGTAATAACTATTCTCCTACAATCAAAGTCAAAACAAAAAATAGCCAAAAATTTCTTGAAATTAGGGTGGAAGATAATGGAAGTGGTATTCCACTATCTCGGCAAAAAAAAATTTTTGAGCCTCTTGTCTCTTATAAAAGTGGTCGAGGACAGGGGATAGGTTTATTTTTAGTCAAAGAGCTTTTAGATATAGAACATGGAAAAATCAGAGTAGAAAGCGAAGTAGGAAAAGGTAGTAAATTTATAGTTTTACTCCCTAAAAAGTGAATTCCCTTCTGCTTCTTGAAAAACAATTTCTCCTCTTAGTCCCAAAACAAAATTAACTCGGCGGTGATGCTAATATCTGTTCAAAATCTTGGATAACTTCTTGGGGCAAAATTAACCTAGCCAAAATCCCCCAAGCTGTACTTAAGACATCTCCTGAGTTACACTCAGCGTAA
>JASJDA010000060.1 GCA_030065755.1 Prochloraceae cyanobacterium
CGTACTAGTTCCTGAATTTTAGAGTCGCTGTGGTCTTGCTGGAGATTTGACAAGATTCCCTCGATTTTTTCTAAGAATTGGAGAGATTCTTGGATAAAAATTGGGTAAATTTGTTGTTCAATATCCGAGGAAAGTGTCATGGCAACTTCCTTATAATTTAACTTTTATGTTTAATTTGTTGGTGTTTGAGATCCTCTTTAGAATAAGGACGGGGTTTATATTTGATTATTTTTAATCAATTAAATTAGCCTCGCTTTCTTGGCTAAAAGACCCTAGTTTATCTAAGTAATGAGCTACTGCTATAGATTGTTCTGAAGTTTGTTTGGCAAGAGTTGCCAATTCTAGGATTGATTGATTAGCGGCGATCGAAGTTTGCTCTTGGTTGGCAGCAGAGTGAGCAATTTTACTAACTAGAGCGATCGTTTGATTGCTTATCGCAGCAATCTGTTCGAATTGTTGTTGAGTTTCCTTCAACAATTTTGTGGAACCGAAGGCTTTTTCAGATGAAACATCCACGGCTGCACTAACTTTATTAGTTTCCGTTTCGATTTCCCCAATTAAAGGTTTTATTTCTGCTGTTGCTGTTGTCAATTGCTGCGCCGAGGAATAGACTGTCTCGGCGATCGAAACAATATAGTCTCGATCGACTTGTTCGTCTTTACCAGCTTGAATGATCAGATTCATGGTTTGTTCGTTAATGCGACTTGTCAGATCGTTAATTGAGCTTCCCACGCGAGCGATTTTCTCGAAGAAAGGAATGAGATTCTTGAGTTTCTCAGAAGCTTGTTGAACTGTTGTAGAGGTAGCAGCCAGATCCTCTGAAGTTCGATCGATAAGCTCTTGTTTAATTTGTAAGGTTTCAGAAGTTTGTTGACTTTGAGTTTCTGCTTGTTGTGCTGTAGCCAGAACTTCCCGAGCGGAATTGACTACTTCTTGAATTTGCTCCAAAGCGACTTTAACCGCATCTCCCTGGTGTTGAACTTCTTCTAAAAAGTTGTCAACAGCAGTTTTGCTATCTCTAAGCAATTCTGGCAATTGACCTTGAAGCAAGTTCTGTCCCACAAGCCGATCGTCAGATATAATTACAGCTTCTTGAGACATTCGATCGACCTCTCTTAGCAGTCGAGTGTTGTCAATAGCGAAGCCTACTTGGGTTGCTATTTGTGCAAACCACCTAATTTCAAATTCTTGCCAAACCCTTGGCTCAGAACACTGATGGGCTACCAATAAACCGAGTAGCTTGCCTTCGTTGAGAATAGGAGCTACCAAATTGGCTTTGACTTCCAGTTTTTCTAGTTGCTCCACATAACACTCGGAGAGTTTTGCTTCGTAAATGTTGTCGAAAGCGCGGACGCGTCCATTTTGGTATTGTTCGTCATAACTAGCATCAAAACAGGGATCTTCGATGGTTTGACCCAATGCTCTCGACCAACGAGGAGTAACAGATTCGGCTACCACTAATCCTCGCGTCTCTTTTTCTCGGCTATAAATAACGACTCGATCGCACTGGAGAACTTTCCGGACTTCTTCTACTGCAGTGTGGAGTACGTGTTCTTCTTTGAGAGAGGAGCGAATGTACTGGATAGTATCTGTAAACAACTGCGTCCACTCAGATTCAATTTTCGCTTGTTTTTCCATACTAGCGGAGCTAGATAACAGCCTAGCGTTGTCAATAGCGAAGCCTACTTGGGTTGCTATCTGTGCAAACCACCTAATTTCAAATTGTTGCCACACCCTCGGTTCAGAACACTGATGGGCTACCAATAACCCAAGTATTTTGCCTTCGTTGAGAATAGGGGCTACCAAGTTGGCTTTGACTTCCAGCTTTTCTAGTTGTTCGACGTAACAGGAAGATAGCCCTGCTTCATAAATATTGTCAAAAGCGCGGACGCGACCATTTTGATACTCTCGGTCATACTTAGCATCAAAACAGGGGTCTTCGATTGTTTTACCCAATGCTCTCGACCAACGAGGAGTAACAGATTCGGCAGCGACTAACCCTCGCGTTTCTTTTTCTCTACTATAAATAACGACTCGATCGCACTGGAGAACTTTTTGAACTTCTTCTACTGTGGCTTCGAGGATATCTTCCTCTTTGAGAGAGGCACGAATGTACTGAATAGTATCTGTATAAAACTGCGTCCACTCAGCTTCGGTTTCTGCTTGTTTTTCGATACTAGCTGAGCTGGATAACAGTCTAGCGTTGTCAATAGCGAAGCCTACTTGGGTTGCTATCTGTGCAAACCACCTAATTTCAAATTGCTGCCACACCCTAGGGTCAGAACACTGATGGGCTACTAATAAACCGAGTAGTTTTCCTTCATTGAGAATAGGGGCTACCAAGTTGGCTTTGACTTGGAGTTTTTCTAGTTGCTCGACGTAACACTTAGAGAGTTTCGCTTCGTAAATGTTATCTAAAGCGCGGACCCGACCGTTCTGGTATTGTTCGTCATAACTGGCATCAAAACAGGGATCGTCGATAGTTTTATTCAATGCTCTCGACCAACGAGGAGCAACAGATTCGGCGACGACTAATCCCCGTGTCTTTTCTTCTCTGCTATAGACAACAACTCGATCGCACTGGAGAATCCTTCTGACTTCTTTGACAGTGGCTTTGAGTACGTCTTCTTCTTGTAAAGAAGCACGAATGTTCCCGACAACATCTGTATAAAACTGCGTCCACTGAGCTTCGGTTTCTGACTGTTTTTGCACACTAGCGGAGTTAGCTAAAAGCTGAGCGTTATTTACAGCAAAGCTCACTTGTACCGATATCTGGGTTAATAGATCGACTTCCCACTGCTGCCACATCCTAGTCTGAGAACACTGATGAGCTACTAATAAGCTATGGAGTTTTCCTTCATCGACAACGGGAACCACTAAGTTAGCTTTTACTTCCAGTTTTTCTAATTGATCGATATAACATTGAGTCATTCCGGCTTCGTAAATATTGTCGAGAGCGCGGACGCGGCCATTTTGATACTTTTCGTCATACCTCGCCTCAAAACAGGGGTCTTTGATGGTTTTTCCCAATGCTCTAGGCCAACTAGGATCGACGGATTCGGCAACAATTAATCCTCGGGTCTTTTCTTGTCTGCTGTAGATAACAACTCGATCGCAATTAAGAATCCTTCTGACTTCTTCAACTGTAGCTTCGAGGATATCTTGTTCTTTAAGAGAGGCGCGAATGTGCTGAATAGCGTCAGTTAATAAGTTATTTAAGTTATTTCGGTCTATTTTAGCTTGTAGATCTTCTCCTGGGCTGGAAGTTTCGCTAGCAGTTTCGCTAGCAGTCATCGCCGAGCGAATGGTACGATTAGCCCATAAAGCAACCAATAAACCAGCCAATAATGCTGTCGCTCCAGTCCCGATCGACAAACTTGCTAGTAGTCGTTTTTGTTTCTCTAATCTAGCTTCGACTGAACTGTCGGTCTCCAATTCTCTGGCTTGTATAATCTGCTCGTTAATCGATTGGTTGCCAAAATAGTAGGTAGTAGTTCCAACTGCTAGCACTGGAAGCATGCCGATCGCGCTTGCTAAAACTATCGATTTAGCTTTTGACTGTTGAGTTGCTTTCGGCTTCGTCTCACCTCTATTCAATTTTTCTTGTTCTTCTTTTTGAGTCATTAGATCTGTTTTTTAATAAAAAAGGATAACTATAGTATGTTGTTTGTCAGCGAAGGGGCACAAATCCAGCCCTAAAAATGAGTTCTTGACCCTGAGTACTTCGCAAAAAATTCGCATAAGTGTCACCTACTTGCTCTTCAATGCCGCCATTTTCCTTTACCACTACATAGAGGTAACGGGTAAGCGGGTAATACCTTTTTTGAAAAGCATCCATATTTAGTTTGTTGCGCTGCTGAGGACATAGATTTGCAGACACGAAAGGCTCTTGGTAAGGGGGAACAAATTCACCAGTAACTTGGCTTAGGGGTAAGGGGTGGATCGAACACTGACGCACGATTAATGGCGCAGAAGCGTAGTATATTCCCCCTGGTGTATCAGCCAGTCGTCGCAGTCCTTCAGTAGTAGTAGATACGAACTTGACATTAGAGTCCAACTTTTGACCTCTGAGAACGTATTCAATAAAAAACTCCACCGTACCCCCAGTTTTAACTGGGCGCGAATAAGCTGTAATCTCTAGATCTGGCCCGCCAAGTTGTTGCCAATTAACAATTTGACCGCTATAAATTGACTTGAGCTGGTCTAGGGTCAACCCTGGAATATTCAATTGAGGATGAACGGCTACAGCTATGGCATCGATAGCCACAGGGATTTGTTTGATTTTGAAACCGCGCTGTTCGGCCTGGGAATAATCACTGTCTTGTAAAGGATAGGATGATTGTATAAAGGTTAGTTTATCTTCTAGTAACATCTGAATTCCCGTACTAGATCCTGAAAGACTGTCGTCGTTTTCAACATAGCGCAATTGAAATTCAGGACGCTCCGCTTGAATAGCTGAATCTAACAGTAATCGAATTGGAGCCCAAGCATTACTGCCACCATAACGGAATAATCCGGTGGGTACATTCTGCACCTGAGCAAAATTCTCAGCATTAGATTTTTCCGATTCAATCGGCTTCTCAGTAGTAGATGTTTCCGATTGAGTGGGGTTAAGATTGTCCTCCTGAGTTAACCGCCAAACACCTCTACCCACCAGACCGAGCGACCACAATAGAGCTGCCATAATTAATATGACCGTACTCACTGAAGTTAAGAAATCTATACTTTTGTTGTTCTGTTTGCTCATTAAATCGATGGAAAAAAATGATTCTTCACTTTCTTTGAAAATTAAGTAATCGTAGTATATTTTGTCTAATTAAATTTAAGGTATTTTCGCTTGTACATTTTGAATAACTATCTAAATGAGAGCGATGTAATAGATCGACTTAAAAAAAATTACTTTCTTGTTTTTTTGCTTTTTGATCTCAACAAATTTCATTTAGCTCTACTTAATGAATTTAGCGCCAGCAAAATCATATGTGTTTATTTTTAATAGATTTGAGTTTATTAAACAACCCAGCAAATCTTAAACTCTGGGCAAGTTGGGGATCGCGAATAACGATCTACTAATCAAGATTCAGTTTAAGTCTGCATCTAAATTTTGCTGTTAATAATATTTAACCAAAAAACAAGAAAAAAAACTATATAAATCTAAATGATTTGAATCATTTAGTTAATATGATTCAAATCATTTAAACGATCCGACAAATCTTTAAAAAATTATTAAAATAGCTAAAAAATCTTAATAATTAAACTCAATGTTCGAGATTTAGACTGTATATAAATTCTACAAAATCCGGCAAATTGGCGATCTAATCACAGTTTGACTAGAGGAGATTAAAAGATTGCTAGACCGACAACTAAAATCGAATTCTTATCTAGCTATAGCCACAGATTACGACGGAACTATAGCCGAAAATGGAAGAGTGAAAGCATCTACTTGGGAGGCTCTTTCACATTGGCGACAGTCGGGTAAAAAACTTATTTTAGTCACGGGGCGAATATTAGAAGATTTGTTACAAGTGTGCGATAAGATCGATAAATTTGACCTAATAGTAGCAGAAAATGGGGCCATAATCTATTGTCCCCTCAAAAAAGAAGTAAAATTACTCGCAAAACCACCCAACGAAGTTTTTATTGACAATCTCAAAAAAAGAAGTGTAGATCCTGTTTTAGTAGGTCGAGTTATCGTAGCTACTTGGCAACCTCACCAGCAAATTGTTACAGAAGTAATTGAAGAGATGAATTTATCTTTAGACGTAATTCTCAATAAGCGAGCTGTAATGGTATTACCTGCGGGAGTAAATAAAGCAAGTGGTATGGCGATCGCGATCGAGCAACTAAATTTATCTCCCGATCGCATAATTGCCGTAGGAGATGCAGAAAATGACATCGATTTACTCAAATTATCGGGCTTAGGTGTAGCGGTTGGTAACGCCATACCACAATTAAAACAACTTGCTGACTGGGTAACTCGAGGAGAGAGAGGAGAAGGAATACAAGAATTAATAGAAAAAATATGCACGAAGTTCAATAACCCCTACCTGCCCTAACGAGACGAGCTAGGGGAGTGTCTTGCCCCAGTTGACCATAACCGTTGAATAGACCTTGAGCCTAATTATCTTACAGACTTCCAGGTATTTCCCTAGCCTGGATTATCTCTAAAACTACTGGGTGTAGTTTCGTCTAAAAGGCAGACATGGTTAATTAGGTGGTCGAAGGGACTTAAACTTAATCCAAAGGATTATATCCAATGCAAAGAGTACCAGTAATAGCAAAAGACGGAGAGCCATTAATGCCAACTAAACCAAGCAAAGCTCGTAAATTAGTGCGAGATGGCAAGGCAGTTGGTAAGTTCAACAAGTTAGGAGCTTATTACATTCAGCTAACTTTTGAACCATCGGCGCGAGAAACACAACCAATAGTGGTAGGTCTTGACCCAGGAAAAAAGTATGCAGGAATAGGCGTACAAAGTAGTAAGTTTACTCTTTTTACTGCTCATTTATTCCTACCTTTTGAAACTGTCAAAAAGCGGATGGAACAGCGTTGTATAATGCGTCGTTCGAGAAGAGGTAGACGGATTAACCGCAAAATAACTTTTAAACTTAGGGCGCATCGCCAAGCCAGATTCTCAAATCGTAGAAACAAAAAAGTTGCACCTTCAATTCGTGCCAACAGGCAATTAGAAATAAGAGTTATTTCTGAACTCTGCAAGATCTACCCTATTAGTACCATCGTTTTTGAATATGTCAAAGCGGATGTCGATCTAACATCAGGAAGAAAAAAAGCTCGTTTGGGAAAAGGTTTTTCTCCTGTAATGGTGGGTCAAGCTTGGGCTATAGAGCAGTTAAATAAGATTGCTCCTGTAGTAAAAAAGTTTGGCTGGCAAACTTCTAATCTAAGAAAACATTTAGGCTTAGAAAAGCAAAAGTATCAAAAAGGTGATTGCATACCAGCTACTCACGCAGTAGATGGAGTGACTCTTGCTGCTAGTCAATTTATTGATTATTTGCCTTTTGAAAACTCAGAGGGTAGAGGTCATTGCTGGCAAGGTCGAATCGCTATTACTAACGCACCATTTTTTGTTATTCGTAGACCGCCTATTAGCAGAAGACAGCTGCACTTAATGCTGCCATCAATTGGCGGTAATCGGCGTAAGTATGGTGGTACTATTACTCGTCATCATGGAATACGTAAAAGCGACTATGTTGAGGCAGTAAAAGCTGGTATTACTTATCGGGGGTGGTGTTCTGGCGATACCAAAAACCAAATTTCGGTATCTGATTCCGACTGGAAACGATTGGCTCAGTTCACCGCATCTAAAGTCGTGTTGCTCCAACGCTCGACAAGATTAATTTGTAAACAGGGAACAACATTTGTTGGAGCAACTAATTGTTAGTTGGTGTTCGTTTCCTCCCCAACCTGCTTGTGCGAGGATGGGGTTTCCACTCACACATTTTCTGATGAAAGATGAATCGAAAAAATTGTAGCATTCTTATCTCCCTTACCTTGGGTTTAAGATCCTCAGTAAATATTGATTACTTTTGACTTTTAACTTTTTAATGGTTAGAGTTCAAATCTTCCTCGTTGACCGTTTTTTCCTCATCCCTAATTAGAGGTTCTGCTGGGTCTAATCTTTCTCGGGGAGAGTTCAAATTTTCCTCGTTGACCGTTTTTTCCTCATTCCTAATTAAAGGTTCTGCTGGGTCTAATCTTTCTCGGGGAGAGTTCAAATTTTCCTCGTTGACCGTTTTTTCCTCATCCCTAATTAAAGGTTGTGCTGGGTCTAATCTTTCTCGGGGAGAGTTTAAATTTCTCTCGTTGACCGTTTTTTCCTCATCCCTAATTAGAGGTTCTGCTCGGTCTAATCTTTCTCGGGGAGAGTTTAAATTTCTCTCGTTGACCGTTTTTTCCTCATCCCTAATTAGAGGTTCTGCTGGGTCTAATCTTTCTCGGGGAGAGTTTAAATTTTCCTCGGTGAGCGTTTGTTCCTCATTCCTAATTGGAGGTTCTGCTAAATCTAATCTTTCTTGAGTTTTTCTGCGTTCCCTTCGCAGAGATTTAGCAACCGATTCAGGTAGTCGATCTACTTTTTTTAGAGCTAGATCGAAGTATTCTAGAGCTTCTTGAAACACGGATAAATCATTTTCTCTTCTAGCTATAGAGCGTAAAATTTGAGCCTTGAGATATTGAACTTCTGGATTTTTTGGAGTTTGTTCTAATGCCGAATCGACAAATTCTAAAGCTCGATCGTGCTTGTCTAAATCTCGATAAGCAATAGCAATACCGCGATCGACTAAGTATTTAGGACTAGCATTACTTTCAAAACGTTCAATTGCTTGTTCTGGACTAGTAAAAGGAAGATTAACCGCTAACATCAGATCCATATATCCCTTAATCAGATTCAATTCTGGATCTTTAGAATTTATGTCTTCTGCTTTGTCGAAATGATGGAAAACCTTCTGAAGTTTAGTAATTGCAGCAATTGGACCATCCTTATGATACATATAAGTCCCTTCTAAAAAATGACCCACTGCTAAATAGAGATGACCGCGCACCGGATCTTTGTCTTTCAAAACCTCTGCTGTTTTCAAGGTGGCGATCGCGCAGTCTTTAATAGTTTCCCAATCTTTTTCAGTGTAGGCTAAAGATGCTAGCATGGCATGGGCGAGAGGTTCGTCTGATTCTACCGATACTGCTCTAATGAGGACTTTCTTGGCTTGTTGGTAGTTTCCCCTCACAAAAAGCTCTTCAAAAGCTTTTTCTGTCTTATCACCTATATCGCGAGCATTTTTGGCTCGAAAAGGATCTCCAGCCAGGCTGGGATTCCCCCAAAAACTTACAACCAAAGTAGCAGCAAGGGATAAGTAAAGAGAAATTCCCTTGTTTGCACTTAACCTACCCATAATTTATATCTCCCAAAAAGGAAAGAATTGCGTATAAGTTAATAGCAATCTTAGATTCGATTCAGTTAGAAATGTCAGAAGGTAATTTACACTTGATGTTAGGTTATAAATAACGAATAATATTTTCCGAATCTATCAGTTAACTTTATTGTTAATTAGCCATCGATGCTCTATCTCGAGAACTTAGTTTATCATCCTCCTGCTACTCCCGAGCCAATCTTGAAAAAAATTAACCTAAAACTAGCGCCGCAACAACTAGGACTAATAATAGGGCGATCGGGTTCTGGGAAAACTACACTTTTGGAGATTTTAGCAGGACTTGCTCAAAAGACAAGTGGCAAGATTTATTGGGGCGATCGAGAGCTGACCCCAATGGAGTTGCAATACTTAGGAGGAATAGTATTTCAGTTTCCAGAGAGGCATTTTTGCGGTAGTACCGTGTTAGAAGAATTGCGTCTGGGTCATCCTGAATTGGGGAGAATGCAAGTAAAACAAGCCCTTCAAGAAGTAGGATTAGAACATATTGCTTTAGATACTTCTCCTTATGCTCTCAGCGGAGGTCAGCAGCGACGACTAGCTCTAGCCGTACAACTCATTCGCCAACCTAATTTGTTATTATTAGACGAACCTACGGCGGGATTAGACTGGTCTATGCGCCGTCAATTAGCCAAATTATTATCTAAATTGAAAACCCATTGGACTCTCTTAGTAGTTACCCACGATGCTGGAGACTTGTTACCAATTGCCGATCGCTGCTGGACGATCGAACGAGGAAAACTCCAATCGGTCGAGCCAGCAACTTTACTAGCTAAGGATCCTAAGATTAATCCAGTTTTAAATACATGAGCGAGATTGAGAAACAATTGTTGCCTAATCTAGCTGAAATTTGGCAAAAAACACTAGGATGGGAGCCAGACGAACTTCAACAGCAGCAATTCCAGCAGCTATATGAAGGGATTTTATTGGGTAATCGCCAGCTCAATCTTACTCGCATTACTGCACCAAAAGATTTTTGGGAAAAACACCTGTGGGATTCTCTAGTAGGAATAAAATATCTCGACTATTTAAATTGCAGAGAAAAGAGGGAAACTTTGAGGGCGATCGATATTGGTACTGGTGCGGGGTTTCCAGGAATTCCCGTGGCGATCGCTTTTCCTGCTTGGACTGTGACTCTTCTGGATGCAACTCGCAAAAAAATTAATTTTCTACAAGAGTTAGTTGCTGCGGTGGGAATAGAAAATGTTAAAACTATAACCGGAAGAGCAGAAGCAATTGGAAGAGAAAAGTTACATCGAGAAACTTACGATCTGGCTTTACTCAGAGCAGTTGGTGCAGTTTCTGTTTGTGCCGAATATGCATTACCGTTAATAAAAATTGACGGTTTAGCAATACTCTATCGCGGTCGTTGGAGTGAGGAAGACAATTTAGCTTTAGAATCAGCAGCCAGCAAATTAGGCGGTAAGATTGAGTTTATTGAGGAGCTAAAAACTCCTTTAACCGATAGTATTCGCCACTGCGTCTATCTGCGCAAGCTCTCCCGTACACCTGCTCAATTTCCTCGTGCTGTAGGCTTACCTACTCGTCAACCTCTTTAAAAGGAGAAAATTGATTTTGAAGCGGCTATTAACTATTATCTTTGCTATCTTAATTTCACTGGCACTTATTGATATTAATCCTGTTTTAGCAGTAAATCTGAGCAATGGGGCTAAAATTTTTAGCGTTCAATGTGCTGGGTGTCATCCTAATGGCGGTAATATTGTCAGACGGGGTCAGAATTTAAGATTGAGAAATTTGCGCAGACATAAACTTGATTCAGTGGAAACCCTAGCCTATTTAATTGCTAACGGTAAAAATAATATGTCTGGCTTCAAAGATCGCTTGAGTACTCTAGAAATACAAGAGCTGTCTGCATACGTCCTCGAACGAGCTGAAAAAGGCTGGCGATAAAACAATAATTCACTCTAACTAAAGATTAAATCGTCTAATTCAGCATAATCGGGTAGAGTAGTGTCGATCGACCGACCTTTTCGCACTACTACGCGATCGCTTTGATTTCGCGACAGCAATTCGCTAAAATAACGACCTTTAAATATTATTAAATCTGCTGGCATACCTACTCCAATTCTGCCAATTTGTGTTAATCTCATCAAATCTGCTGGGGTTTTGGTAACGCTAGCACACCAATCCCCATAAGGCATATCTAAATGGGCAATTCTTACGGACTGGTTAAATACCTCTAAAACGTCGAGATTGCCAAAAGCAAAAAAAGGATCGCGACAGTTATCGCTAGCGAAGGCAACGGGTATGCCAAATTGTTTCAATTCGTGGACTCTAGTAACCCCTCGCCAGTAGGGAGTTTTTTGCTCTTTTCTACCTTGTAGATAAAGATTACACATGGGGAGACTGACAATGGCAATATTGGCTTGTTTGACTAGGTCTAGAGTTTTTGCTACTTCCTCGTCAGACTGTACCGCTAAACTACAACAGTGACCGCAGATAACTTGTCCGCTGAATTGATGGCGAATAGCTGCTGCTGCAATTTTTCGCAAACAAATAGAATCGCGATCGCCATTTTCGTCGGCATGGAAATCTAGATCTAAATGTCTTTCTTTCGCCAGAGTAAAAATATTATCGAGTTGGGCATCTAATTCTGGGTGCATATATGCAACACCCCCTAGAATACCACCTATTTCTGCTATTTTATCGGCTAGGGCGACACCTGCATCATTTTGAAAATAATCGAGAGTGACCAGGGAAACTGCTTGTAGGGTAATTTTATCTGTCCATTGTTTTTGTAGTGTTGTAAAAGCTTCTAGGCTAATCTCTGCTTGAGAGCCAAAGGAGTCGATGTGGGTGCGAATAGCTTTAGTTCCGTTGGCATAACTGCATTTGATGTCAAATTCCATGCGTCGAGAGACATCTTCGAGCTGCCAATATTTTCTCCCATCAGTTTGAGAAGTTTCAAGAGCGCTGTCAAATGTACCGTCTGGATTAGGCGATCGCTCCCATATCTGTCCTTTATCGAGATGGGTGTGTATATCTACAAAACAAGGAAATACTATTTTTTTTTGTAAGTCTACACTTTGGCTGCAATCGCTCTCAGATGAAGCTGGGATAATTTGAGAAATAATTTCTCCAGTTATTTCTATATCGACTAAGCACAACCCTTCTCTGGTCTGAGAGGTAAATTTCTTTTCTATCAGACAAGTTGGTACGCAGGCATTTTTTAACCAATAGCGATCGAACGACGGAATCATCAAGATAAATCGCCCTTGAATTTGAACAGCAGGTAATTAAAGCGATCGCAACTGCCAAGTAAAATAATATTGATGCTATTACTTCTATTCTGAAGAATTACCATTTACTGTACCTAGTTGCTGACGCACGTCATCTATAGCTAAATTTAATTGGGCAATTTTCTCTTCTAAGGAACGACGAGCACCTTCTATACTTTCTTCTGTGCTAATTTTTGGTTCCACATGAGATTTAGCCAAAGAACTATCTTCAACCGAATCATCTCTATTATTCTGTCTTGAAGCTAAGATCGTTCCTAGTATACCTCCAACCACACCTCCTAAAACTGCTCCAGCAATAAATCCTCCAGTAAAACCATCGCGCTGACTCATATTTTTATTCCTTGTTTGAAGTAATTCAACTCACTTTTTTAGGTTAACCATACTTGGCTGCTACTGACTACTGACAGCCAACAGATTAGTTTAAGATTTCTATCTTGCTAAGTTCCAAAAGCTCGATCGCCAGCATCTCCCAAACCTGGTACAATAAACCCTTTACTATTAAGACCTTCGTCAATAATTGCCGAGTAAATATTGAGCTTGGGATATTGTTTGCTTAATTTTTGCAAAGCAGGTGGGGCGGCTACCACTGATATAATGCGCATCAATTCTGGATCGGCTCCGCGGTCTATTAATTGACTCATCGCTGTCATTATCGACCCACCCGTTGCCATCATGGGTTCTAAAATTATCAGTCGCGTCTGAGGGTCGAATTGGTCTGGGAGAGTATTTAAATAACAACTTGCTTCTAGAGTCTCCTCATTGCGAGACAAGCCTAGGTGATAAATCGACGCTAAAGGTAGGAGGCTTTGCGCCCCATCTAATAATGCTAATCCAGCTCTGAGAATTGGCACAACTGCCACGGGCATTTGAGGATTAATTACCGTTGCTGGACAGGAAGTAATGGGGGTTTCTACCGTTGTTTCTTCTACAGGCAACCAGTAACGACACGCCTCATATGTCAACCAACGTCCCAATTCAGTCATGGCGCTTTTAAATAGAACTGTGGGAGTGTTGCGATCGCGCGCTACAGCAAGCCAATGTTTAATTAAAGGGTGATCTGGTACGTAAATGCGCAGTTGGGAACTCATAAATGAATGTGGTGTTGAAGCTGGTCGAACTGAACTATATTATCCTGCTTTTAAGCCTTTCGGAAAATTTCTGGGCTCTTTTCCCCGTTCCCTACTTTCCAACAGCCGACGATAAAAATTGACTTGGTATGTAAATAAATTTTGCTAAGACTTGACTTAGAATAGTCTTTTCGTTAATTATCTATGTTGCATATTGTTACGGGATATGTCACAAAGAGTCAAAGATAGCGGAAATTAATTGATGAATACCTTTTTATTCAGGAGTTTATCAGTTATGTCTTCTCTATCTAGTACTCAAATTTTTATCGCTTTAGCGATCGCTATAATTCCAGGGTACCTAGCTCTACTACTTTCTTTGGAACTTTATAAATAGGTTCCAAGCCCCTAATAGAGATTCACTAGCTGCTCGTCTGTGACTTCAGTTAAACGCGCGAGTGGCATTAAGAGGAAACTAAGTTGGGGCGTTGCTGAAAGCGCCCTAACCTTATTGTCAGCGATCGTCAAAAATCGTGGGGCTTTAACCAATGAAACCAGCAACATCTCCTAAAATTACTACTAAATCTCGTCGTCATCGTCGCAATTATTTTAATAGGCTGCTCGCTACTGAAATCACTGTCAAGCTACTTGTTAATGGCACCTTATTAACAGTAGCCATCTCTACTTTAACCAATTTATTACCCTATTATTTTTCACAACAAGCCAAGTTGGAGGAAATACGCCAGGAAGTCACTCAAACCGAACGACGAGTCTATCGTCTCCGCAGTAGTTTCTATCGCAATTTCGATCCCAAGCAAACCAAAACCGTCATGCAAGAACAAGCTCCTAAAGTAGAGCCTCACCAGCTTCGCGTATTTTGGTTAGAAAAAGAAACAAAAAATCGCTAATAAAATTTAGATTCCCCTCCACGATCGCTGGAAATATCGTAAGCTGCATCCCTATTAACAGGGGGAGAGAACAAATATCCTTGAGCGTATGCACAGTTTAAATTTCGTAGCTTTTGTAACTGCTGTTGTGTTTCGACCCCTTCAGCAATAACGTCTATGCCCAGGTTGTGAGCCATCACAACGATCGCCCGAACAATTTCTAATCCTTCGACCTCAACTTCCATGCTTTTGATAAAAGAGCGATCTATCTTCAATTCAGTGATGGGAAGGCGATGCAAATAACTCAAAGAAGAAAAACCCGTACCAAAATCGTCCAAATAAATTTTAACCCCTAGCTCTTTAAGTCGCAAAAGCATAGAGGTTGCCAATTCTATCTCTTCTAAAAGTATACTTTCAGTAATTTCTAGCCTCAAGCAATTTGGCTCTAGATTAGTTTCTTGGAGAATTTGGCCAACTTGTTCTACGAAATCAGTCTGTGCGAATTGTTTGCCAGAGATATTTACGCTAACAGAGAGTTTTCGATTGCTTTGAGATTGTTGTTGCCAAATGCGCATTTGATAACAGGCTTCCTGAATCACCCAAAAACCTATAGGTAAAATCAATCCAGTTTCTTCAGCTAGAGGAATAAACTCTGCTGGAGATACTAAACCTCGCTCTGGATGCTGCCAGCGAATTAAAGCCTCAAAACCCATTATTTTCCTAGTCTCTAAAGATACTATGGGCTGATAGTACAGGCAAAATTCAGATCGCTCTAAAGCCCATTTTAGATCGTTCTCCATTTGCAGTAATTCAACTGCGCGATCGTGCATTTTGCTGTTGAATACTGCATGACGACCTTTACCTCTTTCCTTAGCGCGATACATAGCTATATCGGCGTTACGCAAGAGATTTTCTGGAGAATCAAACTCACTGCTGGCAAAAGCAATACCAATACTGGCGCTAGTAAAGACTTCTTGTCCGCACAGGTTAAAAGAGAGCCTCATTTCTTCGTTAATTCGCCGAGCAATGGTAGTAGCATCAGTAGAATCTTTAAGATCTTCGAGTAAGATGCTAAATTCGTCTCCTCCAAGTCGAGCAACAGTATCGATCGAGCGAAGGCATTTAGTCAACCTGCGAGCAAATTCAATCAAAAGTCGATCGCCACAATAATGTCCCAGACTGTCGTTAATTACTTTAAAGCGATCTAAATCTAAAAACAGCACTGCGATGAGTTTGTCTTGATGCCTTTTGAGTTTGAAGATCGCCTGTTTGAGTCGATCCATAAATAAAACGCGATTTGCCAAACCCGTAAGATTGTCGTGAAGGTTACTGTATCGCAGTTTTCTTTCTACTTTTTTACGCTCGGAAATTTCTTTTTCGAGTTGCTTATTAATCTCTTCAGCAACTTGAGCTCGTAGTTGTGCTGCTTGAGCTTTTTTACGCTCTGTAATGTCTCGCTGTACAGTAGCAAGACATAAAATATCCTGGTTTTCTGGGTGTCTGACAATGAAACAACTCCTCTCAACGTCGATTGTTTCACCTGTCTTGAAGTGGCGCAATTTAGCCTCCGATAGAGTGCGACCTTCATCGATAACTTTGGGTAAAATTGATTGATAAAATGAGGCTACATCTTCTTCTGGTAAATAGTCAGAAAGTTTTTTGCTAACTGCTTCTTCAAGAGTGTTAAGACCTACCAATTTCCTTCCTGCTTCGTTAACGAAGAGTATTTTTCCCTCCATAGAACACATGGCGATAAAATCGCTACTGCGGTCTACCAGAGCAAAAAACTTTTGCAATTCTGCTTCAATCTTTTTGCGAGCGGTGATATCGCGCTGTATGGAAATGAAGTGGGTGTAGATGCCGTTTTCGTTTGCTACTGGTACTATCTCTAGCTCAATCCAGCGTTCGGAACCGTCTTTGCTATAATTTATTAAGTCCGATCTAATTGGTTCCCTTTTTAAAAGGGCCGCACGTATTTTATCTAATTCCGCTCTGTCAGTTTTGGGGCCTTGTAAGATGCGAGGAGTTTTGCCTATTACTTCAGATGCAGTATAGCCCGTCATCTGCTCAAAAGCTTTATTAACGTAAATAATTTTCGGCCCTAATTCGGTAATTGGTTCAGCTTCAGTTATGACGATCGCGTCACTAGCATTGACCGTCACTGAGGCTAGCAGCCGCAACTTCTCAATATCTTCACGATCTGGTTTACTGCTCATAGCTGCTGGAATTGATTACCTTCCTGACATGACATGAAAAACAATTGCTCGATCTTCTTTCTAACGTATTTCGTGCGACCTACTTTGTCATCAGCGATTGCACTGAAGTATGATTAATTTAATTTTAGAACGGAGATATTTTTAAGGCTTGGAGTAGTATTGTGACCGTTTTGCGATCCCCAGATTTTATTCTTTATACTCAACATGGATGGGCTGATACCAATAAAACAATGGCTATATTGGCTCGTACCTTAGCTACCCCAAAAACTCTTATAGTCAGTCCTGATTTGGGCTTTTGGAAAACTTGGCTTTGGATTGAACCTTTAATTGAGCAAGTAGAACAAAGTGTAAAAAAGACAATTAAAATTTATCCCCATACGCCCCTTAAAATTATCGGTCATTCTATGGGGGGTTTAATTTGGTTAGAAGTTCTCAAGCGCAACCCAGAATTGCGAGGAAAAATCCACTCTCTAATACTGCTTGGTTCTCCTATTGGCGGTGCAGATCTAGCTCGCATTATCGATCCTTTGGGTATCGGTATTGGTATTGCTAGAGATCTGGGTAGAGATCGGCGATCGCTAGCTACTTCAATTGCTCGAGAGATTCCTACGTTGGTTATAGCTGGAGATATCGATAATGGCAGCGACGGCACAATTACTGTAGAAACGACTAAGTTTTTTGGCTCCCAATTTGTGTGTTTAAATGGCATATCTCATCCAGCTTTGAGATATCATCCTCAAGTAATCGAAATTATTCGCAATTTTTGGGCAAATCCAATTATAAAAATTTCTGAAAAATCAGATTTTACTAACATTTTAATTGAGCAATTGCAGTCAGTAAAGGGTATGACTGGAGCACATCGAAAATATTTTTCTCTTTCAAAGCCACACCTAACTTTTAAAAACGGTATTATTCTTTGTATTTGGAAAAATATTCTACAAGTCGATCATATCTTTTTAACTAATCTTGAAAAAGAGTATCTTTGGGGCGGCTTTGTTGGTTGGGTACACGCCCGTTCTTTATATCGAACCCTCAAAAGTATCGAACGAGAACACGACCATTTAATTGCCAATCAATGATTTTACAAATAGCCAAGATAATGTACTTCATACTCTCAAAAATATAAAGAATTATTGCGAAATTTGTTAAGCTCTATTTCAACTTTTGCGGGACTCTGGCAAAAAAGCCCTTATAGACCAAAAGAGCGTGATACGATTCATTTCATAACTCAACAAATAAGAGGAGAAAAGCCTTGGTACTGAGGGTAGCTGTTGTTGGAGCTGGACCGGCTGGGTCCTCTGCCGCCGAAACTTTAGTAAAAGCAGGAATTGAAACATATTTATTCGAGCGCAAGCTAGATAATGCCAAACCTTGCGGTGGCGCTATTCCACTATGTATGGTAGATGAATTCGAGTTACCGCCAGAAATTATCGATCGCCGAGTTAGAAAAATGAGGATGATCTCGCCATCCAATATCGAGGTCGATATCAACCTAGAAAATGAAGAAGAATATATCGGTATGTGCCGCCGCGAGGTGCTAGATGGCTTTATGCGCGATCGCGCTGCTAAACTAGGGGCTAACTTAATCAATGGCACCGTATATCAACTAGATATACCGCAAAATAGCAAAGATTCCTATACCCTTCACTACGCAGACCACAGCCAAGGGAATGCCAAAGGGGAAATGAAAACCCTCAAGGTAGACTTGGTTATTGGCGCAGATGGAGCAAATTCGAGAGTTGCTAAAGCGATCGATGCAGGAGATTATAATTACGCGATCGCTTTTCAAGAGCGCATCCGCTTGCCCGAACATTTGATGCAATACTACGAAGATCGGGCAGAAATGTACGTAGGTGACGACGTTTCTCCCGACTTCTATGCCTGGGTATTCCCCAAATACGACCACGTTGCGGTCGGGACGGGGACAATGAAAGTAAACCAAGCAAAAATTAAAACCCTACAAGCAGGAATTCGCGCTCGTGCTGCTCGCAGACTAGAAGGGGGTCAAATTATTAAGGTAGAAGCACACCCCATCCCCGAACATCCCCGTCCTCGTCGCGTTGTCGGTAGAGTGGCGTTAGTGGGTGATGCTGCTGGGACTGTAACTAAATCTTCTGGGGAAGGCATCTATTTTGCTGCTAAATCTGCTCGTATGTGTGCTGAAGTTATCGTCGAAACTAGCAACAACGGTCAGCACGTTCCCACAGAAGAAGACCTCAAAATATATCTGAAGCGTTGGGACAAGAAATACGGCATGACCTACAAGGTATTAGATATCCTACAAACAGTATTTTATCGTTCTGATGCCAGTCGCGAAGCTTTTGTAGAAATGTGTTCGGATCTAGACGTACAAAAAATGACTTTTGATAGCTATCTCTACAAAACTGTTGTACCTGCAAATCCTCTAGTTCAAATGAAAATTACTGCTAAAACTATTGGCAGTTTACTGAGAGGTTATGCTTTGGCTCCCTAATTGAAAAAGTTCGATCTACTGCCAAGATTGTGCAATTTAAGTATAATCTTGACAGTAGGCGATCGAACAAATATACAAGTAATCTATGTTAGCTGCCAATCCAATTAACTCTATTTAAGTTGCCATACGCTCCCTATGAAGGAAAGCTTGAAAAGATAAAAAGTTTTTTCAAATAAGAACAATATTCGCTTGCATTCTTGACATATCGGCGAAATTATATTAATTATTTTGCTTATTTATAAGTCACATATAGTCAATTTTCTTGTCCCTCGTTTACCCCTTGGAGTTTAAGCTAAATGGCTTAAACTCCGAGGGGCAAATCATTAAATACTCGCGTTAAATAGCTGAGGCTATTGATCTGAAAAATAAGAGACGATTGAGATAACTTGAACAATAATTAACAATTCAAAAATACTAGGAATAATTTCTACGATTTGCCAAATTTATAGCTCTATATAAATTGGAGAAAAAACTATAAATTTAGCAAGAAATAGCCTTCCTAAGTAAAAAACTAAAAATTCCTTATTATCCCGATATTCATAAGCCTTTTCCCATCTTCGGGCTAATTCGAGCGGAAAAAATCCTCGATATGTTTATCTTTGAAAAGATATCGTAATTGAGTCGTGACCAACAATTAAAAGTAATAAAACAATGGTTTATCAAGTTCTTAGAAATGGTGCATTCTTCCTGAGAAAAGGTCAAGCTGCAGAGCTCGAACGAATTTTGAATTCTCAAGCTTTTCCTATAGATATTTATCTTTATAAAGACAATCTTTTTATAAGCATAGGAGAATCATTACCACCTGAAGTAAAGAGCGATATCGATCGAATCTTAGAAGTCAATAAGTTGGTATTATTTGAAAGGTAAAGTAACAACGATTCCATTGCCCAAATCTTTACTAAAATCTACTGCAACACTATATTCTCGTTGAATCTCTTCTCTTCGACGCTCGATAGTAATAACCTCAAATTAAAACTAGTTTAATCGAGAGCTTGTTTGTCTCGTTTTTAGCCTGTTAGAACTCGATTAATTCGATCTTACTGGCTGTATTAAGAAATCCCATGTTAGTTTAAGACTTGAGTAAATCTCTCGACAACTAATACAGATTGCAACGAAGATGACCACCTCCGAGAATAGCACCACCACCCCGTTGATGAAAATCTTTCAAGAAACTGTTCAAGTTTATTTCCCTGGGACTATACCCATGAAGGACTACATGAGAAAAACTTACAGGTATCTCAGTAGCGTCCATAATTTTGAAGATGAAAATACCATGGGGGCGATCGCTATTTGTCGGGACGAAATGAACGATCCCTTCTATGAAGAAGTGGTTAAGTATTGGGGAAAAACCTTTAATTGTTGCAGTCTCGCCGGATTTCTCACCATGGGAAAAACTGGATTAGCTGCTGCTATGGATCATACTCCTATAGAAGATGGACTGCGCCGTTTCACTTTTTATGCCATGCCCCATATTGCTCTTTCGAGAAAGGGAGAAATCGGTAAAGTATACCGAGAAGGGATCGAAAAAGCCTCTCACGCTTGTGGAGCATTAGAGAAAATTGTTAAAGAGTTAGAATCGGGACATCTCAACCTAGAAACTGACATGCAGGATATCGAACAAACGATTATCCGACAAAAAATTCTCTCTAACATTAACTACGGTGACAAACCAGATCTAGTCAAAATAACAAAGTTAGCGAATCGTATTATTTCTGAAGATTTGGAGAAACTTTTAAGTACTTTAGATAAGTCTGTATTTAAATATTCAGTAATGACAGGAATTCAAATCCACGGCCCCATGGAGACTAATTGGATTTATCCCCAAAATTTTTATGTAGCTGGCCCCGATATTGCTTCTGGGAAAGAATTTATTGATATATTTAATAGCTCCTCGATTCATTCGAGCGCATGCTAATTTACATTTAAATTATAAAGACTATTTTAGCTATCGCTTAAAACAGGAAGCGATCGACGCTAAAGAAAATAAAAATTACTGCGGTAAGTCACTCTTGCCGTTTCTTTAATTTAATTTTGTATTTAGAATAAAAATTCGATCTGCTACGATCGATAACTAGGTCAAATTTGTCAATAGAGTTGTGGAAATTACTTTTTTAGGAACTAGTTCAGGAGTACCAACGCGATCGCGGAATGTTTCGAGTGTTGCCTTAAGGCTTCCTCAGCGTGCGGAAGTGTGGCTATTTGACTGCGGGGAAGGAACCCAGCATCAGATATTGCGCAGCGAAATTAAAATATCCCAGATCAGACGAATTTTCGTCACCCACATGCACGGAGACCATATTTTTGGGCTAATGGGATTAATAGCTAGTTGCGGTTTAGCAGGTAATGCCCAACCAATTGACATTTACGGACCGTCAGGTTTAGGGGAATATTTGCGATCGTGCTGTAAATATTCTCACACTAATTTTGCTAATCGGGTTAAAGTTTCGGTGGTGAAACCTGGACTGGTTTATGAAGACGAAGAATTTACAGTCAGTTGTCTTCAACTAACACATCGCGTCCCTGCTTTTGGCTACCGCATCAGCGAAAAAGATCGATCGGGAAGATTTCTAGTAGAAAAAGCTGCTGCCCTTGGTATTCCTCCAGGTCCAATTTACGGCAAACTCAAACGCGGGGAAATAGTTACTTTACCCGACGGTCGTCGCATCCGAGGGGCTGACTTGTGCGAAGAACCCGAAATAGGGCGTAAAATTGCTTATTGTACCGACACTGTTTTCTGCGATGCAGCGGTCGAATTGGCACGAGACGCTGATGTTTTAATTCACGAAGCCACTTTTGCCCATCAAGACGCTCAATTAGCCTTCGATCGCCTTCATTCCACCTCGACTATGGCAGCACAAACAGCACTAACGGCAGGTGTCAAACAGTTAATTATGACTCATTTTAGCCCCCGTTATGCCCCTGGCAATTCTTTGCAAATAAATAATTTATTAGAGGAAGCAAAAGCTATTTTTCCTCATACCAAACTAGCTTATGATTTCTTGACCTATGAGGTACCGAGGCGCAGACAAGCTAAAGTTTTGAGTACTAGGAGCTAATTTTGTGCTGTTGGCTGTTGGCTGTTAGCTGTTTGCTGTTAGCTATTAGGAGATGAATTTTGGAAAGACAAAATATTAACAGTAGCACGCCTTGGGAAACTCAAGTAGGATATTCTCGTGCAGTTAGGATTGGTAACGCGATTCAAAATATTGAAGCTGCACTTACTCAGGCAGGGTCTAGCTTAAAAGATGTAGTAAGAACTCGAATATATGTTACCAATATCGACAATTGGGAAAAAATTGGTCGAGCTCACGGCGAGTTTTTTGGCCAGATTCGTCCTGCAACCACCATGATAGAAGTCATCCGCTTAATCTTACCAGAAATGCTGGTAGAAATCGAAGCAGAAGCATATATAAACTCGTAAGAATTTTACGATATAAGGGTAGGTATGTCGTTTTTCCGATCGCTTACTGTCTTCCGTTCGCCATAATAATTATTCCAAACAATTTTGCGATTTCTTCCAGTATGTTTAGCTCGAGCGAGTGCTTGCTCTGCTATGGTTATTAGTATCTTTTGCTTATCTGAATTTACACTTATACAAGGTTTAATACTAGCAACTCCTAAGCTCATAGTTAGGTGAGGATGAATTTGAGATTGAGAATTAACTATTTCTAATTCTTTGATTTTCTGAAGAATATTATCTGCAAGAATATCCGCCTCAACAACACTAGTCTTGGGAAGAACTATACTAAATTTTCCCTCTCCATAATGAATAGCTAAATCTCCCGATCGCTTAACTGCGTTTTTAATCAGATTGCCTATTGTACCCAAACATTTATCTGCAGCTAATTTACCGTGAATGCTAGAGTATTCTTGAAAATAATCTAGATCGCACGTAATTAAAGACAACCAGGTTTTTTCTTTTACTGCTCGTTTCCATTCCCTATTTAAATATTTGTCCAATAAACATTTAGTACCTAATCCCGTTATCGGATCTAATTTTAAAACTTGTTCTAATGTGTGATTAGCTTTCTCTAGCTTGTTATTCATTTCACTCATCGATCGCATTGTCAATTCGTGAATTTGTGCGTAAGCAACTAGTAGTTGACGTACATCTAACAATCTATATTCTTGTCGTGTAATTTTTACTAGAATAGGTTCGTCTAATACATCTGTCACTCGTTCTAAAGATTTTTTAGCTGCTTCTGTAATTAACATGTCTCCAGAAACAACAAAATGTCTTTGAATCTTAACGAAATCGAGCAAATATTTAATAGAACGTTTTGACGATAATTCTAAACTATAAGGACGACTCATATATTGCCAAAAAAGTTTTTGAGAAATTACGGCAATGATTTTATTGTCTTCCCATATAATTATTCCTGGCAAACTAGGATTACTTCTGAAACAACTCATCAACTCACTTACCATCAGAGAAGTTTCGACTTGATTGTCATAAAGTTTTAATTCTTTGACCTGAGAATTTATACCTAGCATATGACTAAATTGATAGTTAGAGCAGTTGCTTTTAAGTTGGGAGCTTTAATTTAATCCCTTCTTATTGCTTATTATTGCTTTCTAGTTTGAGTTTGTAAGTGAGAAAAAGTATAAAAAAAAGTATGAAAAAGTATAAAAACAATAAGAGTTGAATGACAGCGATTGGAGTCAGATTCTCCCCGCGATCGAATACTTTACGCTCACTCGAACTCTCTCGCGGTCGTTTATCGATTCTATTCCCTATTCCCTACTTCACAGCAATTGTGCCAATTGCTGCGAGATCTATTAAGTTTGTGACTTCGATCGCAAATAAATAGAGTCTCGATCGCTTGCGACTCAAACTCTTATTCCACTATACTTTTTCTTACTTTTTTATATACTTTTTCTTACTTACAAATTCAACAAATAGGGCAATAATAAAAAACGAGAAAAGACAAAAATAAATAAAAATAGCATGAAAAGCAACTTCCAAAATTCAAATTCCACGCAATTTAATCAAACAATATCTAAGGTTCAAAGAGTAATTTTTTCTTGTACGCAAAAGCTCTTAAGAAACAATAGAGACTTTCTCTCCTATCTGGAAAGAGGACGAGCTTGGATTCAATTGCAAGAATATGATAAAGCCATATCAGATCTAAACTTTGCTCTGGAAATCGATTCAAAAAACCCACAACTTTATTATGTTAGAGGTTTGGCTTATGTTGGTATAGAAAATTATATAAAAGCTATCTCCGATCTCAGCCAAGCGATTAAACTGGAACCCAAAAACATAAACGCTTGTCGAAAAAGAGGACAAATTTATGCTCTTTTGCAGTATTACGAGCTAGCGCTACTTGATTTTGAAGTTGCATTGGAGTTGAATCCTACTTGTTCTTTATGTTATTACGATCGTTCTTTAGTATATTACTCTATCGGTCAATACAAAAGAGCTAAAGAGGATTTCCAACAAGTAATTCACCTAGAAAGCAAAGATAATATACCCAGACATTCTAGATTAAGTTTTTATTCATTTCTCTCATCTAATTTCTCATCTAAAGAAAGCCAAGACATAACAAATGAAGTCGAGAAGCAACAGAGAGACATGGAAAATAAAAGTAATAAAAAATTTCCACATCAAAATAAATATTCGACCAATAATTATTATTATTATTTATCAGCCTTTGGTTCGGCGTTAATCTTTACGCTTTTTAACTCATATATCAATTCATCACTGTCTAGCAATCCTTTAGATTCTTTGCAAGTTGTTAATTTCATGGAATTAAAGTCAAATATACAAGAAAGCTCTACAAGGTAAGAATGCAAAAAGATTTTACTGAGATAAATATTAAAAAATTAAGTCCGCATAATTCAGTCTACGGGTAAAAGCGATAAACCCCAATTAGGCGGATAATTTGAGCAATTTTTAGCGATCGAATTTTAGCAGCTGCGAGTTCGACCTCACTAACTTGCTGTAATTTTTTATTGTTGGGCTATAACGATCGCCGTAATATTGTCCGAGCCTCCTGCTTCCTTTGCTGCCTCGACTAAATCGAATGCTACTTCTTCCCAACTACTTGAAAGGAGACATTGCTCAATAGTAGTATCTTCGAGTTCTTCTGTTAGACCGTCGCTACACAGAAGTAGTATATCGCCTTTTTGTACTTCAAATTGTTGTATTTCTATCCCCTGCAATCCTTTACGTCCCAGACATTGAAATAAAACGTGACGCATCGGATGGGTTCTCGACTGCTCTTCGTTTATTTTACCTGCCTTGAGCGCTTTTGCTACCCAGGTATGGTCTTCTGTAATCTGTTGGAGTTTTTCTTCTCGCAGCCTGTAAAAACGAGAATCCCCGACATGAGCTACCCAAGATTCTCCTTGACGGAAGATAACGACTACTATAGTAGTCCCCATATCTGCAAATTCAGGACTGGCATCTTGTTTATCTAAAATACCTTGATTTGCTTCTTCGAGTGCCTCTTTGAGTAAAGGCTCAGATGAGGAGGGAGAATCCCAATTTTTTTCTAGATAGTTTTGAATTGTTTTGGTAGAAATTTGGCTAGCCTCTTGTCCTCCAGCATGACCTCCCATCCCATCAGCGACTATAAAAAAGCGCCCCTTAGGGTCGATATAGTAGTCATCTTGATTGACTGAGCGTAGTATTCCTGGATCTGTGAGACCCTTGAAGCGACATTTCATAGTAGCTTACGTAATGTTCTTTTAGTGACTTTCTCTGCTTATCAATCAAAGATTATATAAGCAGCATCCGTTCCTAGCCAATAGAATCATTAAAATCTATTCTGGATAAGAGCATTCGGGATATAACCATCTATCAGTATCCTTCCTTTAATTGCATCCCTTAATAAGAGAAACCCAGGAAGTATTTCTGATAGTATGGCCCGAACAGGCAGTTTTTGGATTCCGTACGTCCACGGTATTTATAAGTTTTTCAGACTAGAAAAGCTTTATAACTCTTTTAGGGGTTTGGTTTTGCAGTCTAGGTGCTGTTCGCAGAGACTTACTAGCCATCACCGTAGAGTTACAGCTTTATTTAATCTTTACGGGCGAACCCATCTTATGAAGAAATTGTACAATAATTTAAATCTTTATTATCTAAAACCTAGAAAAAATTATTTTTAGTACATTCTATCTATGCGATCGATTCGTTGGAGAATGCGAAATAGTGATAGAGCGGGAATGGCTGCTACTATTACCACTCCTATAGCTAGTTTAGTATATCCATTGACCAATAGTATAGTAGCCGACAAAATAAAAGCGCTAGCGAGTAAAGCATAGTTAGTGCTGAGTTGAATAGCACTCATACGACGCAACAGACGATCGGATTCGCTAGAGCGGACGCGCACCCGCAAATCTCCTCGTTCTAATTTTTCAATCGTATCTTCAATTCGTCGAGGTAGATTCAAAGCTGTCGAACTCACTTGAGCAGCTTGTCGTCCCAACTCATCGATTATACTACTGCCATTGCCCATATTCCCGTTAGTCATAAACTGCATAGCAAAAGGTTGTGCTACCTCCATAAAGTTAAATTCTGGGTCTAAGCCTTTACCGACACCTTCTAGGGTAGAAAAAGCTCGCATAACAAAGGTAAACGTTGCTGGAAAGCGAAAAGGTTGGTCGTAGGCTATTTCGTAGAGATCGTCACTAATTTGAGAGATCGACTGATTCTCAAAAGGCTTGTCCATAAAGTTATCCAGCATAAACTGAATCGATCGCCTGACTGGGCCCATATCGTCAACTCGCGTTAGCGCACCCAATTCCACTAAAGAATTAAGGACGCGATCGCCATCTTTTTGAGCAATACCAAACAGTGTTTCCATCAATTGCTCGCGAACATTGGCCTTTATCTGTCCCATCATGCCAAAGTCATAAAAAATCAAGGAGCCGTCGGGATTTACCGCTATATTTCCTGGGTGGGGATCGGCGTGAAAAAAACCGTCGTCTAGTAACTGATGTAGATAAGCTTTTGCTCCCAGCTTCGCTAGTAGTTTTCGATCTAAACCTGCTGCTTCTAAAGCTTCGTAGTGACTGATTTTAATTCCTGGTAAATATTCTAAAGTTAAGGTTCGTGGCGAACTATAGCGCCAATAAACCCTCGGAACTTTTACCCAGTCTTGATGATTGCGAAAGTTGCGACGGAAGGTATCGGCATTGCGTCCTTCGTTGAGATAATCTGTTTCTAACCAAAGGATACGGCTGCACTCCTCATAAATTCCCAGCCAATCTCTTCCTCTTCCCCATCGAGGATGATGGTGAAAGTAGCGAGTAATTTGCTTGAGTATGGCTAAATCGATGGTAAACAGTTTTTTGAGTCCTGGTCGCTGTATCTTAACGACCACTTCTTCCCCACTGTGAAGCACGGCTTTGTGTACTTGTCCCAGACTAGCAGCAGCTAAAGGAGTGGGATCGAAACTGCGATATAGCTGAGTGACTGGTTTACCTAAATCTTTTTCAACTATTGATGCTGCTTGCTCGTAAGTGAATGCTGGAACTCTATCCTGCAGCTTGGATAACTCTTCTACATATTCGCTGGGAAACAAATCGGCGCGAGTGGAAAATAGCTGACCTACTTTAATAAAAGTAGGTCCTAATTCTAGGAAGGTTTCTCGAATCCAAATTGCCTGTTTTTTGCGTCTTTGGGAGAGTTTTTCTTCTGTATATCCACCTCGATAAGTCCATTTTTTTCCGTTACGCCATAATTTGAACCAAAAGGTTAAGACAAAAATCCAAATATCTAAGCGACGGCGGTTGCGAGAGTAGTTTTCTTTGTTCCAGCGATAGGATTGTTTGGCGGCTTCTGGTTTGGCGATCGTTTTTGGTGACACGGGATTAGGCGTGTATATCTGAGAACTTTTGCTACTTTGAGAGAGGGCAGACACTAGGTTGATTTATTATTGTTTGGTTAAAAATTGATTTTCTATGAAAGTTAAGCTGTTTAGCTTTAACTTTTTTAACTTTAATACTTATTTTCAAGATGATTCGCTTTTATAGCTTTTTAATTCAGCACGCAAGCGAGCAATTTCGGCACGGAGTTCGTCTATCGTTTCCTGTAGGTCGGTAGTAGAATTATTTTCCCCAGCACTGTAAGTACTGCTTTGTTGGTTGTTTGCTTTTTCTATTTCTCGCTCTGCTCGCGACTTTACTTCAACGGCAAACTGGCGCAGATTTTCTCGCTGTTCGGCATCAAATTTACCGACTTCGCTTAAAGCATTAGTAAATAATTCTTCTACTTTTTCGTTGACAACTTCTGCTAGGGCTCTGCCAAAAAAAAAGGCGTTGATTACGGGATTGCTCATAAGAAAATATTTTGGTTAATAGCTTTCGTAACAAATTATATCTTGCTTCTATTATCTTCTGACATACTGTGTTATGCCAAACAATATAGTTTTTTTTTCAATCTGCTTTTTTAACAATCCCTCGAATTACCTCTGAATTCACCTCTCTGTATCAAAGGTAACTTCTATTTATTGACTATTGAACGCACCCCAACTAAACTTACGTTATAGTTGAGAATTGTTTCGCCATTAAATGACGTTACTGAGTACACTAGCGTCCGTAGCGAACCGGAGAAACTTTTGTCTACAAGAACCTCAGTAAAAAGCAAATTAGAAATTATAATTGCTTTGGGAAATAGGTCGTGCCTCCAGAAAATTATCTTTTGCCGTACCTGGCTTTCCATCATAACATATTTGGTTGCGCTAACCCCGAAAGATGTATTTATTTTTTATAGGGAACCTTTCATAGTATTTACGCTATAAACGAAGTAATAAAGTTATCGTAAAAGGGTTCCCTATAAAAAACAGAATCATTGTAACCCCATCGCGCATCGAAGATTTTAGATGGGGACTGCGCGATGGCATTTTGTTCAAATTTTTCAATCTCCCTAATTTTGGCTCATTTTTCACAGGTCTTAGAGATCCCTTTTCTGGCTCAAATTTAATATATTATTCATAATTACTGGTTTTTCTTTCGTCAATGAGCGATCGCGGTGGTTTGGCAAATTTCAATAATTTTCTCTCAAAAATTTTTCTGCTTCGCGACGATCTTTAATCTTGCCATCGAGAGTCTCTCTCAAAAGATCGTCTAAAATCTGCTTGTATATTGGCCCTGGTTTGTAGCCGAGTTCCTTGAGATCGTTACCGTTCAAGGGAGATTGTATTTTCGACCAGTGAGTGAGATACTTCCAAAGAGTACTCCTGATATTCGTGGAACTTCTAGCTGCTAGCAATATTAAAGTAGGCAAATTGTATTGTCTCAGTAGTTTCACTATTTCACTAGGTGCTTGACAAGTAGGCAAAGAGGTGGTGACAACAGTTTCGATTTTTTGTAGTTTTTTGAGTCTTTGGATACTATCTTTAGGCAATTCTAGAAGAATTGCCAATTTAGTTCGATCTTTTGAGGGTATGTAACCGATTAAAACTTCTAATCGAAGTAACCAATGGGTCAAATTACCCTCTCGATCGAGCCAGTACAACCAGCGATCGAGAGTGCGAATTTGCCACCATAAATTTTTGTCTAGCTTTAAACTAGAATGCAAACAGCGCAAAGCACCCAAATTAGCTAACAACTTCAGTGCTGGTTTCCAATAAGCAGCTTGGAGTATATATTTGAGTTCGGTTTTAAGCCTAGTTGTCAGTGCTGGCGCTCGATTGTTTTCCAGTCTCAAGCGCTCGTAAACGCCACTTTCAATAGCGTAACGAATATATTCTTCGGTTTGAGATTCTATTTCAAACTCGAGTCTAACTGCAAAGCGAACAGCCCGATAAATGCGAGTAGGATCTTCAATAAAACTATTAGCGTGGAGAACTCTTATTTGACGCGATCGCAAGTCGAGTAGCCCGCCAAAGAAATCTAATAATTCTCCTGCTCTCGGAGAAGTCAGCCTCACAGCTAAAGCATTTATGGTAAAATCTCGTCGATATAAGTCTTGACGAATGGAACTAGCTTCAACGTCGGGATTAGCAGCCGGATAAGGATAAAATTCCGTCCTCGCTGTAGCTATATCCACCCCCAGGTTGCCAAATTCCGGATCTTTGTGCCACAACAAAGCAGCAGTTTGAAAAGCACCGTGAATAGAAATACGAGCCTGAGGATAGATTTTACACAACCCAGAAGCTAACTCTACTCCCGCACCTTCATCAGCACTGCGGTGAAAACCATCTACTACCATATCTATGTCTTGTGGTAATAAGGTTTCGTCTTCGCCTGCTAAAAGTAAGTCTCGCACAGCACCGCCAACTAAATAAAGATGCCAACCCCTTTTATGTGCTGCTCGTGCTGCTTGTTGGAGAAATTCCCAAATAGGTGCAGCCAAGCGATCGCGCATAGAGGGTAATAAATGAGAAGTCACGGGAATTTTTTCGCCGTTAACTTCTTGGGTCCCATTTCTTTGTTGGTGTAACTGGCGCAATACGTCAGTACGAGTGACAATTCCTATCAGCTGACCCGACTCTAAAACTGGCAATCTTCCCACATCATAAGTCACCATAACCGCTTCTATTTCTCTCAGCGGGCTGTCGGGAGCAATCGTTCTGAGATTTCTGCTCATGTAGCCTTTAACTGGTGCGTGAGAAAAACCGTGATGCAAAGCTAGATCTAAATCCCGTCGAGAAATAATTCCCACCAAGCGATCGCGATCGTCCACTACAGACAAGCCAGAATGACCGTAACGGAAAAGAATTCTTTCTGCTTCTTCAATAGTCGTCTCCGGTCGAATTGTCCGCACTGGAGACGACATTAAATCTCTTGCGGTAGGAGTTTGAGGAATTTGTTCGATAAATTGTTCGACTAACTGCTTTAAAGTAAATTCTGGATCTACTCCTCGCATCGCTACAGAAGCAGCTACAGAATGTCCGCCACCACCAAAAGGTTCAAAAAGTTGATTGAGGTTAGTTCCTTCAATGCGCGATCGACCAATTACGGTTAATCTTACTTGCTCTTGTTGTGGAGATTCTTTTTCTTCTCCCCGATCTTTACTGTGCTGGTGCGCCAATAACAGTGCGTCGCTTTCTGTTAAATCTAACAGTCGTTCGGTTAAGTTCGACAATCCTGGAACAAAACTTCTAGTTGAAAGTAGAACCCAAGCAATAGTGTAACCTTCGACTTCAGTTTTTTCTAGTTTCTCGATCGCTTCTGTAAGTAATTTTTGTAGTTGAGGTGATAAACTAGGCTCTACGTATTCAGAGATAATTTTTACATTAGCTCCCATCTCCATCAACCAAGCTAAAGCTTTAGCATCGCGGGGAGTGCTTTGGTCGAAAGTAAGCGACCCCGTATCCACGTGAATTCCCAACGCCATTACTGTAGCCTCAAAGGGAGTTAATTCGATGTTTTGTTGCTGTAGTTTTTCGGCTATTAAAGTAGTGGTTGCTCCTATTGGTTCTATCTCAATGTAAGTGGCTGGTATATCTGACTCTGCATCCACGTGATGGTCGTAAATTTCAATAGCGATCAATTGAGGGAGATCGAACCACTGAGCTGTTTTTCCCAGGCGATCGCGCCTTTGGTTGTCTACCACCGTCAGAGACAGAATTTTTTTGGGGTTGACGCTGCGCAATTCTACTAGAGCAAACTCATCTCGATGCAAAGCTAAAAAATCTTTTACTGCTGGGTGCGCTCCCCCAGTTAGTACTAATTTTGCTCCTTTTTTCAAGCGAGTAAGTCCAACTGCTGCTCCTATTGCATCAAAATCAGCAGTTTGATGACATAAAATAAGATCCATAGTTCTGTTTTTCTATTTTCTCTTGACACTAAAGCATTAATACTGGGAAAATGCTCAGAGTCGTGTTTTCCCGTCTAGATGGCTAAAAACAAAATCTCAAAACCAAGATAAATAAATCTCTGGCACGAGCCGAATAATAACAACTTGGAATGGTTATTCTATCTCCAAGAATATAACCAAAATAGAAAAAAAATTAGACGGATAAAAAGCTGAAAGAGGGAGAATAAGACTAGGGTCGGCTGTGACTGCAGGATATTGCTCGTATTTTGAGCAAACCCATTAGGTCTTTAACTCGACCTGCTTCAAGCCCCAGGATTACCATTGACTGAGGCTTGAAGTAGTAACAATTGTCAAATTAGTGTTTGTTTTTTTTGGGAGAACCGTCAAATGACAGCAATTTTTCAAATATCACTTACTGTTTTAATTCTATTTTCTTTTGTTATGGTCATTGGAGTGCCAGTGGCTTATGCTTCACCCCAAAATTGGGATCAGTCTAAACCACTAATATTTCTTGGTTCTGCAATCTGGCTATTACTTGTGATTGCAGTGGCTGTATTGAACTTTTTTGTGATCTAGTATTGAACTTTTTCCCGATCTAATTCCACAAAAATGGAGAATGGGGATAAATAGACTTTACTAATAAACAGACAAGGTATATATTTCCCCATCTCCCTGTATCTTTCTAGCTAAGACCTCAATTTTTAAAGTTATTATGGCAGTTTTCGAGGGAAACTTTCACGAGACATCCTCATTGCGTTTAGCTATAGTTATCGGTAGATTTAACGATCTGGTGACAGCTAAACTGTTGTCGGGATGTCAAGATTGCTTAAAGCGTCACGGAATCAACATCAATCCTCAAGGAACTCAAGTGGACTATGTTTGGGTACCTGGGAGTTTTGAAATTCCAATGGTAGCTCGCAAACTAGCAACTTCCCAAGTTTATGATGGCATAATTTGCCTGGGTGCGGTGATTAGAGGAGACACCCCCCACTTCGATCGCGTCATTACAGAAGTATCAAAAGGAATTGCTAATACTTCCTTAGAAACTGGGGTACCAGTAATTTTTGGCGTATTGACAACAGATACAATGCAGCAAGCTCTAGAAAGAGCTGGCATAAAAAGCAATTTAGGCTGGACTTACGCCATGAACGCTCTCGAAATGGCAACTTTAATGAGACAGGTTAATAGGGAAGTATCTGCAGCTACAGTAGATGGAGTCGATCGCCTTACAGAGCAAGCGACCCCAGTGCTTCCAGTTTCCTCAGATTCAGCTAAACAAGTAAAAGAAAATTAACAAATCCCAGAAGATGGGTTGACAAACTCTCAATAAAAGTGAAATAATAGATAACAGCTAATAAATGCGGGTATAGCTCAGTGGTAGAGCGTCACCTTGCCAAGGTGAATGTCGCGCGTTCGAATCGCGTTACCCGCTTGTAAGAAAAACTATAAATCTTACTCTAATAAAATTAAATTAAGTAGTAGATTTAAAATAAAATTGTAGAATAAAGTCAAAATAGAACCAAATATAGATTAACAATTATCTAGATTCAAATCCAAACCTCTATTTTTGATAATAAAAGGTTGTGGGCTCTCACAAAGTTCAAAAAATAGATTTAAACAAAGAGTATCCTTGCCCTTGCAGGCGAAGGGGTCGCCTGAAACCAATTATACTGACAGAAGCTTTCGGCTGCGATCGCTGTCAGAAAATATTTGTTACCCAAAATAACGGTCAAGCGCTTGAAGAACTATCCCACGGCTACCCATATAAAAAAGCGTGGCGATGGACGGGATATCGTTGGAAATTAGCTAACTCAAGTTGGAGAGAGACTTATTTACCCCTAGTTGGGGCGATATTAGTGCTGTTGATTGTTTGGGTGCCCCTAACACAAATATCTATTTCAAGTAATATTATTCTGGGAGCAACAATTGTATTGCTGCTAGTAGTTGTACCAGCGCTAATGCTCTGGTTAGCTTATCGGCACTAAAAAAAGTATGACAACTGAGAGTTTACCAAACCCGATACTAGTATCAGTTAAAAGCGCCTACAATGCTTTTCTAGAACTAGGGAAAACCAAGGGAATAGATCGCAGTAGGGCAGTTAAAGCAATGGCTTTTGGGCTAGAAAATGCCACCTCCGATATTTTAGAAGCCAATACCCTAGATCTGGTGATGAGTCGAGAAATGGCAGTGCCAGAATTAATTCTCAAATGGCTCAAGTTAACTCCAGAAAGGTTACAAACAGCCATTGAAATCTTGAAGCAGTTAGCAGAATTATCAGATCCAAGACAGAGGGCGATCGAAGCACCCTATCAATTAAACTCGTCTCAGACATATTGCCAACTAATGCCTCTAGGAGCGATCGCTCTAATTTACGAAGCTTTTCCCGAAATAGCAGCGATAGCAGCAGGTTTTTGTCTCAAAACAGGCAATAGCATCATACTGCGGGGTGGTAGCGAAGCAAGTCATACCAATAATGCCATAGCTGTTGCTCTGCAAACAGCTATAGAAGAAGCTGGATTGCCTTCAGGTAGTATAGAGTTTATTTCTTCAGATCGGGGGTCTTCAATAGAAGATTTAGTCGTACAAGATCGATATTTGAGTCTAGTGATTCCCTACGGTCGTCAAAGCTTAGTTTCTCAAGTGACCCAAGTAGCAACCGTACCAGTAATTAAACCAGCAATGGGCAATTGCTATCTTTATTGGTCTGCTAGCGGAGATTTAGATCTAGTTCGCTGGGCGATCGCAGACAGTCACGGGAGTCAACCAGATCCAGTTAATGCAATAGAAAAAGTTCTGATTGATTCTAACCAAAAACCTTCCTCAATAGTGCGACTCTTCAATAGTCTCAAAGAAAAAGGTTTCGAGTTGCGAGGGGAAGCTTCGTTAGCACGAGAATTTCCTCAACATTTAAAACCAGTAGAGGACAGTGAGTGGAGATGTGCTTATTTGGATAAAATTGTTGCTTTTAAGACGATCGAAAATATTGAGTCAGCGATCGCATGGATAGACCAATATAGTAGCTCTCACGCAGACTGTTTGATAACAGAATCTTATAAAGAAAGCCATCAATTCGCTACAGGTATTAATAGCGCTTTGGTATATGTGAATAGTTCCCCTCGATTTTCTCGCAATCCCAAACCTGGGGAATCGGTATTTTTAGGTATATCTAACCAAAAAGGATATGGTAGAGGCTTAATTGGTCTAAAAACATTCACCACTATGAAACAAGTAGTTCAAGGAGATGGGATTCAGTAGGGGAGCAAGGGAGAGGGGGAGCAGGGGAGAGGGGGAGCAGGGGAGAGGGGGAGCAGGGGAGAGGGGGAGCAGGGGAGAGGGGGAGCAGGGGGAGAAACAAATAGCCAACAGCTAACAGCAAATAGCTATTTTGACGCTAATTTTACGTTTTTGGCTAAACTTAAAACTTGAAGAAATTGAATTATCTTCCAGGTAATATCAATTTCCCACCATTGCAAACCGTGACGGGCAGAATATTGGAAAGCGTGATGATTGTTGTGCCAGCCTTCTCCAAAGGTTAAAAGGGCAACCCACCAACAATTTTTCGAGTTATCGTTAGATTCGTGAGTTTGATAGCCAAATTTGTGGGTAGCACTATTAACAAACCAAGTCAAGTGAAACACTATGACCAGTCGCATAAAAATTCCCCAAATAACAAATGACCAGCCTCCCAAGAAATAGAGGAATAATCCTAAAATTACTTGAATAGGAATAAAATACTTTTGACAAAACTGGTAGAAGCGATCGTCAGCTATATCCTTGGTATAGCGAGGAATTTCCTTATCAGCTGGGATATGATGTAGCATCCAACCCATGTGGCTCCACCAAAAACCTCGATGAGAATCGTGAGGGTCGTTTTGCGTATCTGAGTGTTTGTGATGTATGCGATGTAAGCCAATCCATCGAATTGGCCCTCCCTGACAAGCAAGAGTTCCGCAAAAAACTAGAAAATATTCTAACCATTTAGGGGTTTCAAAACTGCGATGGGAGACTAAGCGATGGAATCCCAAAGTAATTCCCAAAGCGCCAGTTACCCAATAAAGTAAAAAAGCAACGCCAAGTGCTCCCCAACTAAAATTACTGGGGAATATTGCTAAGATGGCTATTAAGTGGATTGAAGCCATATAAATAATTACGCTCCAATCTCGGGAAAGTTTCTCTGATGTAGCGATAGTCATACAGTAATTTTAATGCTAACTAGATTAATGGAAAAATTTTGATAAATTTTGTTATCTATGTTAAGGTTACAATCCTGTAAGAAGGCAAAAGCCTAGCTGTATAAACTCTTGCCCTCTTAGGAGTTATTTAACAGCTAACTTGACATTTTTAGCTAAACCTAGAAATTGGAGAAGCCTAATTGTCATCCAGGTAGCATCAATTTCCCACCACTCCAAACCGTGACGGGCAGAATATTGGTAAGCGTGGTGATTGTTGTGCCAGCCTTCTCCAAAAGATAGCAGGGCGACCCACCAGCAGTTGGTCGAGTTATCGTTAGATTCGTGACTTTGATAGCCAAATTTATGGGTAGCACTATTAACAAGCCAAGTAACGTGAAACACTACCATAAGCCTTACAAAGATTCCCCAAATAACAAATGACCAGCCCCCTACAAAATAGAGTGCTAATCCTAAAGCTACCTGAATAGGAATCATACATTTCTGACAAAACTGGTAAAATTTGTCATCAGCTATATCTTGGGTATAACGGGGAATTTCTTTAGTAGCAGGGATGTGATATAACATCCAGACTAAATGGCTCCACCAAAACCCTCGATTAGAATCGTGAGGATCGTTTTGTGTATCGGAATATTTGTGATGCATGCGGTGCAGGCCAACCCACTCAAATGGCCCTCCCTGACAAGCTAGGGTTCCGCAAAAAACTAAAACATATTCTAACCATTTAGGGGTTTCAAAACTGCGATGGGAAACTAAGCGATGGAATCCTAAAGTAATTCCTATGCCTGCGGTTATCCAGTAAAGTAAAAAAGCAACGCCAACTGCTCCCCAGCTAAAATTACTGGGAAACAGGGCTAATAAAGCTATTAAGTGGATTGAAGTAAACCAAATAATTATGTTCCAATCTGGAGAAAGTTTATCTGATGTGGCAATAGTCATGTAGTAATTTGAATGCTAACTTGATACAAAAGTTATGCGCTTTTGGCGCCAGAGTAATTAAGATCGGTTAAGTAAAATCCTGCAAATTAGACTCCAGCTTTCTACTTAGGTAAAAATTCGGAGTAACTTTACAATTATTCACATAACTAAATAATACTCCTTTATTGACAAATGAACAGCTTAAAGCTGCTAGAAGAAGCACGAAGTACGCTATCCCCGATTTTTTCCCAAATCGATACTAAGGTCAAGCAAAATCTAAAAAAGGTAATTGAAGCCTTTCGGAAATACCGCGTTGGCGTTCAGCATTTTGCTAGTGTTAGCGGTTACGGACACGACGATTTAGGTCGTGAAACTCTAGATAAAGTTTTTGCTCAAATCGTAGGAGCCGAAGCCGCAACAGTGCGAGTACAATTTGTTTCTGGAACGCACGCGATCGCTTGTGCTTTGTTTGGGGTACTTCGTCCTGGGGACGAAATGTTGGCCGTCGCTGGTACCCCTTACGACACCCTAGAAGAAGTAATTGGTTTGCGAGGCCATAATAATGGTTCCCTAGCTGAGTTTAACATCGAATATCGCGAATTATCTTTAACCAAAGATAAAACCATTGACTGGGAAGGCTTGAGTAAGGCTGTAAAGGACAATACTCGCTTAGTATTGATTCAGCGATCGTGCGGCTATTCCTGGCGTCAGAGTTTGTCTGTGGAGGAGATCGAAAAAATTGTTAAATTAGTAAAACAACAAAATCCTCGCACTGTTTGTTTTGTCGATAACTGTTATGGAGAATTTATTGAAGATAAAGAACCTACTGCAGTGGGCGCAGATCTAATTGCTGGTTCCCTAATTAAAAATCCTGGAGGGACTATAGTAACTGCTGGGGGCTATATTGCAGGAAAGGCGGACTTAGTAGAAATGGCTGCAAGTCGCTTAACAGCGCCAGGAATTGGCAGTAGTGGGGGAGCAACCTTCGATCTAAATCGCTTGCTGTTTCAAGGTTTATTTTTAGCACCGCAGATGGTAGGAGAGGCAGTTAAAGGAAGTCACTTAATTGCTTGTGTTTTTGACAAACTGGGTTATCCCGTAAATCCTTTGCCTTTAGCGCCTCGTCGAGATGTAATTCAGGCGATCGAGTTGGGAAGTGCCGAGAAGTTAATTGCCTTCTGTAAAGCCATTCAACAGTATTCTCCAGTGGGTTCCTATCTCGACCCGACTCCCGCACCGATGCCAGGGTATGAAAGCCAATTAGTGATGGCTGGAGGGACTTTTATTGACGGGAGTACCTCCGAGTTTTCCGCAGACGGGCCATTAAGAGAGCCATATATTGTTTTTTGTCAAGGTGGAACCCACTGGACTCACGTAGCGATCGCTCTAGAAGCAGCCATTGAAGCGGTGGGATTTTGTGCTTAATGACCGCTAATGTGAACTACAATTTCTCTTTGGTGGGAATATTGGCGATGTTCCCAAAGATAAATTCCCTGCCAAGTTCCTAATACTAGTCTTCCTCTGGCAATGGGAATTTGTTCGGAAGTGTGGGTGAGTGCGGAACGAATGTGAGCGGGCATATCGTCAGACCCTTCGGTATTGTGTATGTAGAGGCTAGAGTCTTCTGGTACCAGTTTGGCAAAAAAGTTGGATAAATCTCTGAGTACGTCGGGATCCGCGTTTTCCTGAATCACCAAAGATGCTGAAGTATGGCGCACAAAAATATTACAAAGACCCGTTTCTATGCCCGACTCGGCAACGATCGCTTCAATTTTGGCAGTAATTTTGTGTAAGGATTTGGCAGTTGTTTTAATTTTGAGTGCTTTTTGATATTGATTCATGACTGAAGAGATAGCTAGGAGTGAAGATTTCCAGTATTGATTACTGGCTGTATATTCTGTTCGGAAGTCAAAACCACTAACAAATTATTAATCATGGCTGCTTTGGTGGACTCGTCCCAGTTAATATTTTCCTGTTTGCTCAGTCGTTCGATCGACATTTCTACCATGCTTAAGGCTCCTTCAATAATTTGCTTGCGAGCGGCTATAATTGCTTGAGCTTGTTGTCGGCGCAGCATTACTTGAGCAATTTCTGGAGCGTAGGCCAGGTAAGAGATGCGGCTTTCAATTACTTCAACTCCAGCTACCTCCAAACGAGCTTGCACTTCTTGTTGTAGTGCAGCATTAATTTCGTCGGGATTGCCTCTTAATGAAGCCTCTTTTTCCTCTCCAGTATCATAAGGATAATTTATAGCAAGGGCGCGGATTGCCGTTTCGCTTTGTATGGCAACAAATTCTTCGTAGTAGTCTACGTCAAAGATAGCTTTGGCTGAGTCTACTACCCGCCAGACAACTACAGCACCAATTTCAATGGGGTTACCTCTAGCGTCGTTTACTTTAAGGCGATCGCTGTTGAAGTTGCGAACTCTCAGAGAAACTAGTTTTTTGGAGGCTAAAGGGTTAACCCACCAGAAACCAGCTTCTCGAACAGTACCGACGTAGCTACCCAGAAAGATTAGCACGCGAGCTCGGTTGGGTTCAATTGCGATCGAGCCTGCGAGTAGGATTGAAGATAAGATTATGAGCATAATTCCCAATATCTGGGCGTTCGAGATACTTGCCAACTCGTTGAGGTTAGAAATACTTTTAGCCAGCCACAAGCCACAGCCAGCGACGATCGCAATTCCTGGAATAGCTACAAAGCCACTAAGTTTAAACGCGGGAAATTCCTGAGTATTTGCCATTATTGCTGGTTTTTGGGTTTGTATTGCTCTGGTAATGACTGAAATAGCAAGCTTTAACTTTATGTTTTAGATTGTAAATATTCAATTACAGCACGAGCAATTATCTCACATCCGTCAGCAGGTAGGGATGAATTTTGCTGAGGCGATCGAGGATTTTGCAAGAGAAAATCCCAGTTTCCAGAGAAAAATTCTTCGGGAGTTAGGATTTGATGATAGGCGTAATTTTGAATTCCTGCTATTAAAACAGAGGCTTCGGCAAAACCTTCGCGAGTCAAAGAAACTATTGGCTTACCTAGAGATAAGGTTTCTGAAAAGGTACTGTATCCTGGTTTAGAAACTATTCGATCGCACAAGGGCATAAAGTCTACTGGTCGATAGCGGCTATCTTCTACTTTAAGTAAATTTGGCAGGTCTGGGGCAAATCGATCGAAGGTAATAAATTGCCAATCGGGGAATTTGTTGAGATTGTTATAGGGTATGGCTTGCAGTCCCAATCCGCCAAAGGTGAGTAAGATTGTTTTTTCTTTCGGTTTGGTTAAATTAAAATCATTTTGTAACTCAGTTTTACTGTAGTGAGGGTTTGCACCTGTTAAACCTACGTCGGTAATATTGCTAAAAGCACTCATCGGTTCGTGCATTGGCAATCGAAACAGGCGATCGCACTTTGAATAGTACTCTCTAATTCGATCGGCAATTTCTGTAAATTCTCCTCCCCAATCTTTATATATAAAATCCCAGCCAAAGTTACTCATCATCCAACAAGGAATTCCAGCGGCTTTAGCTATTGGCACTGCTAGAGGAGGAATATCTGCTAAAACTAAACCAACTCTATTAGTGCGAATAAAATTTACTTCAGAAGCAATAATGGAGTTTTGACGATCGTGAATGTGCTGCCATTTTTCTAAAGTAGCGGCTTTATCCATTGTCAAGCTATCGGATTGGATGACACCAACATCAAAAGTACGGGGACGATAGATAAAATCTGCTTTAATGTAAGCTTCTAGTAACCAACGGGGTGCAGTCGTTACCAGTACTAGCAATATATCCGGAAAAAGCTGCTTAATCTTCCTAGCCACTGATGCAGCGCGCGCAGCGTGACCGAAACCGTGGCTGGTAATGGCTATGTATAAAACGGGTCTAGACATTATCTAAGGGATGAATAATAAAGGATGAAGGATGAATGCTCGTCTTTTTACTTTCATTCTCCATCCTTCATCTTTCCCTCATCCCTCAGATAATTTCTCTGAATTAGATACAGCAGCTAAGAAATCTTTAGCTTGATGACTGAAAAGTTTGAAATAGGTACTGACAAAAAATTCTTTGAGGGGAAAAGCAATAAAAGTAAGAGGGTTAATGGTAACGATAATATTGCGATCGTCTCGCTGGGCTGAGTTGACAATTTGTTTTGCTACCCAATTAGCAGACATCACTCCGATGGGGTTGAGATTGCTTTTAAAAGGGCCGAGAATTAGTTTTCTTACCACACAAGGAGCGTCGAGACGGCGCAATGTCACTAGATCCCCCATGGTTCTTTTGCTCAGTTCGTAAAGAGGACTAAAAGCGGGGCTTGCTTCTGCTTCTGAAGTGTTGACCCAAACTTCTTTGCGAACTATATCTTCGTTGCTGCGAACGGTTTGGAAAAATAATTCCATTAATCGCCAACTAGAAAATGCATTAACTTCATAAGATTTGCCGATCGCGTCTGCTGTCCTCTCTCCATGCACGTTAATGCCGTGGTTGAGGATCAGTATATCTATTTTTTCTAGTTTTGCTGTTAATTCTGATTCGGATCCTACTTGCCATTTAATAGTTTTGACTGGCAAATTTTCTCCATTTATGGTAATAAAAATATCTTTTTCTGAAGAAGTCAGAGCAATTACTTTTGCTCCTTTGGCGTGCAATTGTTCGAGCAAACCCAGACCCAAACTTCCAGAGGCTCCAGTAATAGCAATTGTTTTACCCTTAAGAGATAGAGCTGTACCCATAAGTTTATCTACTAACGTCAACGTACCGCTATAGTAAGCATTTTGGTTGTCAAAATGATGCCGCCAGTGGTAAGGTCGATTGACAAACCAGGGAGCTGGTAAACTTTTAAAGTCTCCAGGACGATGGGTTATATCGGTTAATTCGTCTGCGTATGCTAAGCCAAATCCTCGCGCGATCGCTCCCAATAAGAAAGTTATAGTATATATCGAACCCGCCCAAGCTGCCCATTGATGGGGAATTCCCCAGATATTTGCGATTCCCCAAGGCAGCAAACTCAATACCAGCATTACCAGAGATTCTGGTACGTCATTGTACCAATGAGCTTGTTTGTAGATGCGATCGCTGATTACTGATAAATCTCGGCGGAAAACTTTATGATGCCATACGTGCAAGCGATAGAGAAACGGCCAATGATGGGATAGGGCGTGATAGCAATCTCTGACTATTTCTACCCATAAAATAGACAAAAGTGCGATTATTCCTACAGAGATACCTGTGCTGACCTGTGGGATGAAGATTTCTTGGATAACCATATACCTACTATTATTGAATTTACTTTCTTATTGTTAAGTTTAGTTAATAGATTTTAACGCTTTCCCTCTCATTTTTAGATGAAACCTCATTTTCCTTTTGCCCGTGTCTAAATCCATAAGTGGGATTAATCTAAAGATTAAAGCCAGGAAAATTCAGATTTTTCTAAGATTTTTAACATTTTCAGATAAAATAAAACAATATACAGCTTAGCTCAAAGCTAACAAAGAGAAAACCAACAAAAAAAAGATGGCAGAAGCTTTGGTCTTATAGTTACAAACCTTAGTATCACCTCTAATTAAATTAGAAAATCTAAACAAAATTATGCACGAAAAGTCTTGGCCAGAAAACGAGTCTGACAAAGAGCTAGATCCGATAAGTAATCTGCTATCAGAATTATCTGACCCAGAAGAAGAAGAAGAAGAATTTAGAAGAGATTTCTTTAAGGGTTTAGAAGGACGCAGGAGTAAAGCAGCCTTTGTACTGACGATCGTATGGGGGACTACTATAGCCCTCCATTTAGTTTCTTGGGGATACTGGGCAGCTTTAGGTTTTAGCGGACTCATAGCAATTCAATCAATACGCTTAGTAGTGGCTAGACCCAAATCTTCTAGCAAAACACTCGATCGAGATTGTTTAGCTGACGCTCCTTTTGTTTCCCTAGTAGTAGCGGCCAAAAACGAAGAAGCTGTAATTGGCAATTTAGCTAAAATGCTGTGCGATCTAGACTATCCGATCGATAAGTATGAAGTCTGGATAATCAACGATAACAGCAGCGATGGAACTCCAATTATCTTAAACAAACTGGCACGAGAATGCGATCGCCTCAACGTGTTACACCGAGGTGTTGGGGCTACTGGAGGCAAATCTGGAGCTTTAAATCAAGTATTGCCTTTAACTAAAGGAGAAATTATCGGGGTATTTGATGCCGATGCGAAAGTATCGGCTGACTTGCTGCTACAGATGCTGCCCTTATTTGACTCAGAAGAAATAGGAGCAGTACAAGTGCGCAAAGCAATATCCAACGCCTCCTTAAATTTTTGGACGCGAGGTCAGATGGCAGAAATGGCTGTAGATAGCTATTATCAACAGCAGCGCTACGCGATCGGCGGTATAGGGGAACTCAGAGGTAACGGTCAATTCGTGCGTCGCTCTGCTTTAGAGCGTTGTGGAGGTTGGAACGAGCAAACAATTACTGACGATCTAGATTTAACCATTCGCTTGCATCTAGATGGCTGGAATATAGGTTTTCTTCAATTCCCCCCAGTGCAAGAAGAAGGAGTAGAGAATGCTAAAGCCCTTTGGCACCAGCGCAACCGCTGGGCAGAAGGAGGATATCAGCGCTATCTAGACTACTGGCGCTTGATTGTTAGTAACCGTATGGGTTTCAAGAAAACCGCCGATCTGCTCACATTTTTAACGACTCAATATATACTTGCCGCAGCAGCAATACCAGATTGCTTGATGGCGATCGCTCGTCATCGTCTCCCAGTGTTTGCTCCTCTATCGACTTTACTGTTTACTCTAACGGCGTGGGGAATGTTTTCGGGTTTGCGTCGCATCCGCAATCGAGAAAAATTTAAGATTTCGGATTGGTTGATTATTAGTTTGCAAACTGTACGGGGCTTTATTTATATGCTCCATTGGCTGGTAGTAATGGCTAGTACAACTGCTAGGATGTCCGTCCGACCTAAGCGACTTAAATGGGTTAAAACTGTCCATCAAGGCCATATTCAGACAGATCGATATAATCATAATGAATTAACAAACGATTAGCACGCAGCGAATAAATTTGTTATCTTATATTTCAAGTAATCCTTCTATGTGAGATGTGAGGAGAAGTATAAATGATGGAGAAAAAATGGCAATGTGAGGAGTTTGTGTGAGGAGAAAAACTCCATCTTTTTTTTTAGCTTAATTCGTAAAAAATCCCACGCTATATTTTTTTGTTTGTACAAAAATTAGCGTGAGAAAGAGAAATAAAGAGTAAGCAGTATTAGCTTATTTACGTTCGGGATGCTCGGTATCGGGAGTTGGAGTTGCTAACTGATTAATCTCGTTAATCATTTGATACAAGCGTCCTAAATCTCTTTGATTAAAATTAAATACCAAGCGGGGCAATTTTTCAGTTTCGTCTCCTCTCTCTTGAGGTAAGGCTTGACTTTTTTCAATACGTCCTTCTACTAAAATATCCCTGAAGTCTTCATTGAGTTTTTCTACTACTTCATCTGATAATTGACAGTTTAGACGCATCACAAATTGCTGACCCACATAGCGACTAGAATGATAGACTCGATAAAAATCTCTAATTGCAGCACAAGCTACATCGAGATCGTCTGTAATGGTGTATAAATTGGTATCTTCTGGGCTAATTAGACCTTTTTCGATCAATTGAGAGCAGATATACTGATTCCACGACTCCCAGTAGTCTCCTCCAGGTTCGTCTATTAATACTAACGGTGCAGGGCCGTATTTTCCTGTTTGAGACAAAGTTAAAGTTTCAAAAGCTTCGTCTTGAGTGCCAAAACCCCCAGGAAATAAAGCCACAGCATCACTTTCTCGCAAGAAGAATAATTTGCGAGTAAAGAAATACTTGAAATCAATTAACTTAGGATCTCCTGCAATATAAGGATTGCTTTCTTGCTCGAAGGGTAGCTGAATATTTAGACCAAAGGAACATTCTCGACCTGCTCCTTCGTTACCAGCTTGCATTATTCCCCCACCTGCACCCGTAAGTACCATGAATCCTAATTTGGCGATCCGGCGAGCAAACTCGACAGCTAAGCGGTATTCTGAAGTATCAGAAGATATTCGTGCTGAGCCAAAAATGGTTATTTTACGAACGTGACGATAGGGATAAAAAATTTGAAATCCCTTTTCTAAATCTTCTAGAGATGAAGTTAAAATTTTTAAGTCTAGACGATCTACTTCTTCTTTTGTAATTCGCACTAATACAGCTAGCGCCCGTTCGACCCATTTAGCATGCTTGCGATCGGGTAAGTTTTCTATTAATTCAGTCAACTCCGCCCTTAAAGGGGATTTTATACTATTATTGTAACTTGATAAAGCCATATATTTACTCTTTTGGCTTCTTTTATTGTATACATTTTGACTTGCTAAAAAAACATTAGGACTATTTCAGACTAAAAAAAGATACCCCAGTTGCGCCGAGATCGATAAATGAATATGCAAATCACGAGTCCAGATCGAATAACCTACCCTATAGTAGAAACCTTTCATTCCATTCAGGGAGAAGGATACTGGACGGGTGTTAATGCCTTTTTTATTCGTCTAGGAGGGTGTGACGTTCATTGTCCTTGGTGCTTCGTCTCTGGGACTTCTATTTTAATGGGAGATTTGACAGAGAAACCGATTGAAACTATTCAAATAGGCGATCGAGTAATGAGTTTCGATCGGGGAAAACTAGTCAAAACTAAAGTTACTCACGTTCATCGTCCCCGAATAGCACAAACGATCGCTCTTAAATTTGAATCTGGTTTAGTCACCTCTTGCACTCCAGATCATCAATATAAACTAATAGGAACAAATACGCTAAGACAGGCAGAATATATTCAAGAAGCATATTCCATAGATAAATCTAATTTAGATTTTACTGAGGCAGATATTGACGATCGCGCCGAATATTTAGTGGGTGCTGTTGCTAGAAAAGTAAGACAAATTGAAAGCGAAGAAAAAAAGCAGTGGCTCAAACCAGACAAGGTTGTCACTCGCTTTTTTGCTGGAGCTAGGGAAGTGTATAATTTCGCTACGGAAAGCGGTTACTATTTTGCCGATCGACATTTAGTCAAGAATTGCGACACCAAGCAATCTTGGAATGCTTCCCTTCACCCCCAACGGGCGATCGAAGATTTAATAAAGGAAGCAACAACTGCTAACCCCGCTATTGTAGTTATTACTGGGGGAGAGCCTTTAATGCACGACCTCAACCCATTAACCGAACAATTGCATTCCCACCATCTGCGGGTTCATTTAGAAACTTCTGGCGCACATCCTTTTAGTGGCGAGTTCGACTGGGTAACTTTTTCTCCGAAAAGATTTAAACCTCCTCATAACAGTATCTACGATCGCGCAGATGAGCTGAAAGTAGTGGTAGCCAATACTGAGGATTTACAATGGGCAGAAGAACAAGCAGCTAAAATTCCCGATCGAGCATTGAAGTATCTCCAACCAGAATGGAATACTCCAGACAGTCAAGAGTTAATCTGCCAATACATCTTACAACATCGCGAGTGGCGTTTAGGACTGCAAATTCATAAGTTTTTGGGAGTCAGGTGAGTGGGGAGTGTGGGGAGTGTGGGGAGTGTGGGAAGTGTGGGGAGCAGGGGAGCAGGGGAGCAGGGGAGCAGGGGAGCAGGGGAGCAGGGGGAGCAGGGGAGAGGGGGAGAGGGGGAGAAACAAACAGCAAACAGCAAACAGCCAATAGCAAACAACTAATAAAAATGAACAAAGCTGTAGTATTACTATCTGGAGGTTTAGACTCCGCCACAACTGCTGCGATCGCTATTTCTGAAGGATACGAGCCGATCGCTCTTTCTTTTCGTTACGGTCAACGCCACGAAAAAGAATTAATCGCAGCCGCTAAAATAGCTAAAGCTTTGGGCATCAAAGAACATTATACGATCGACATTAACCTATCTCAGTGGGGCGGCTCTTCTCTTACTGACTTTTCGATCGCTGTACCTAAAGATGGAGTCAAACCAGATATAATTCCTTCTACTTATGTACCAGGAAGGAATACAGTATTTATCGCGATCGCTCTCTCCCTCGCAGAAGCTAAAAATGCTGTTGCTATTTATCTGGGTATCAATGCTGTAGATTATTCTGGCTATCCTGACTGTCGTCCTGAATATTTAGAAGCTTATCAAAAACTTGCCAATCTCTCTTCTAAAGCAGGAGTAGAAGGAAAATCCCCTAGGTTAGTCGCACCTCTGGTTAAAGACTCGAAAGTAGATATTGTTCGTCGCGCACTAAGTTTAGGAGTGCCTATTGAAGATACTTGGTCTTGTTATCAAGGTGAAGATCTACCCTGCGGTGTCTGTGATTCTTGTCGCATTCGCGATCGCGCTTTAATAGAAGCAGATCGACCGGATCTAGCTACCCCCGCAGGAAGAGAATTTTTTTCCTCGGTTTTTTAAAGTAGAAGTATCGCTCCATATCTGATTCCTCGTAGAAATAGTCTATTTTGTTGCTATTTTTGTAAGGGGACGTTCGGTGGAAACGTCTCTAAAAACTATGAAACGTCTCTATCTTAGTAACTTGCATCATGACTCATTCTACAGATATCAAAACCCTAGTGCGCTGGATGGCAGCAGATTTTACCAATCAACAACAAGCTTGGGATAATCCTCCTTTATACGCTCACATTCGAGTCTGTATGCGTCCTTTACCCACCGATTTACTATCAGCAACTAGTTTGTTTCTAGAACAAGCTTATGATTTTCTACTTAATAAACCCTA
>JASJDA010000345.1 GCA_030065755.1 Prochloraceae cyanobacterium
CAATACAACTACGTAAATCATGAATAATATCGGAGGTAGTAAAATATCGTTAAGAGCGCAAATCATTGAAGTGCTACACATTTTGTCCCTCAACACAGTGAAAATATTAACAATAATCTCAAACTTCTTGCTGACGATCGTATCATAAATATCGGCATATTTGTCAACAATAAATATTCTAATTATTCGACAAAATATTAACTAAATTTTACGCTAATAGTTAGTTTTATTTTAAAAATTGAGCTATAATTTTAGTAAAGATATATAGCTCAAGCATTTGGCTTCTTTACTAAAGAAGCCAAATGCTTAAAGTATCTAGAACGTCCTTGAAAAAGATGGCATTTTATGAATAATCAAATCAATCCTACTGCTGTTTCAGCTAGTCCAAATCCCACTGAAATGAAAAGAAAAACAAACAAAATATCTTGGTCAGAAGAAGAAAAATTTCTCGATCTACTTATTGAAGATGTTGAATCAGGACTGAAGCAAGAATATAGTGAAGATGAATTAAAAGCTCTTGAACGAATAGAGTCAAGACTTCAAAAAAATGAATAGGCTAATTCTTTTAGATAGTGGCCCTCTAGGAAAGATAGCTAATCCTCGACAAACACCAGAAGTAAAAAGATGCCTTCAATTTATCAAAGAGCAAAAAATTGCTTTGCGAGTGGCTGAAATCATCGACTACGAATTGAGAAGAAACTATCTTTTAGAAGGTTTTACTAAAAGCATTAGTAAACTCAATAAATATCGTCAAACTAAACAGTTTATTCCTCTGACTTCTGAAATTATGTTAGAAGCTGCAGAACTTTGGGCATGGTTACAAGCTCAGGGACTACCAACAAGTAGTAAAAATGATATAGATAAAGATGTAATTCTTGTCGCTTCAGCTCTTTCTCAAAAACCAGACTTTGATGAAGTAATTATCCTTACTTCTAATGCGAAACACTTTGTTAGATTTGAAGAGTGGGGAATTCTGACCTGGGACTGGAAGCAAGCATTAAGTGACTGTAGATACAACGAGATTAATTTTTATCACTAATCACAGTTACTAAATATCAAGGGGAGCCCTTGCTATGATAACTTATCTTACCAACTATTTTTATACCAATCATAACCGCCACTAATTAAATAATCTACATATTCAATAGCACTACTTTTGCTATTATCTACAAGACAATTATCTAGAGGAGAATTTAACTGCAAACATTTGCGAGCTGCTCTATGTGCTAATTGATTTTTTTGACGAGGAATCCAAGACAAAGAATAATTGTCGAAAAAAGATAATAAATTTAATACTTGTTCATAATATTCTAGATGTTTTGTCTCAGATTTTATCCGATATTTTCCTGATACTTGATAAATAACCATCTGGTTATCTCCTCTAATTTCCAGATTAGATATTCCCAATTCTTTAGCTTTTTCCAAACCGATAATTAACCCTATATATTCTGCTTCACTAGCTGTAGCAGAAGCTATAAATTTGGTGGCTGTGTGACGAGTAAAATCTGGCATTTCAATCACCCCTGCAGCAGCAGAAACCCCTGGTCTTCCTTTCGATGTGCCGTCAAAAGTGAGAAGAGCTGGTTTTTTGGCACGAGCAATTAATTGGCTTTGCTGTTGAATTTCTCTTTTGATTTTTCTTTTTTCTGCTTTGAGTAATCGTTTTCTAGTCACATCTTGCAGAGCTTTTTTTTGCCAGGGAATTTGCAATTTTTCTGAAAGCTCTTTCATCTTTTCCTTGGCTTTTATTGAAGATTGAGGAGCATTATGAACTAGTACATTTATCAGATGCCATTTATTTTTCCCTTCCCGCCTAAATAGACATATTTCATATTGGTCATCCCCATTCCTCGAAAGCGCAATTATTTTTTTAGGTGGGGCCATTGCCTTTTTTATCTAGATTGTTAAATGAAAGAATATCTCAATTGTCAATCTTTAATATATTGAGCTTCTTCAATATATAAAGAATCTTCTTTAAGCATAGCAATAAATTTCCATAGCTGTTGTACTTTAATTTCTGGTGTGGCTCCTAATAAAGTAATTTTTAAAGTCTTTTTTCCTCCAGCTCTTTTGATTTTCATGATTACACCCAGTGCTTTTTTAGCTAACTGAACTATTCGTCCTTCAAAAATAACCAGAGAAAAAGGCTCACACAAGAATTCTTCAGACCTAACTCTCTTTTCGATCACTAAAGACGTTATTTTTCCTAGATTATCTGTGGTTGGTTCTACCTTTTTTAAATAAAAGCTCTTGACCGCTTTTGATTGCCCCCTGATTGAGAATAGATGCCCCTAAACCGAATGCCATCTATTCTCGCGCTATCCCTCCCCGCTTAGGTATGGAGACACTCCCGCAAAAGTTGTATTTGACTAAATTAAAAACTTTACTTATTTCCGCTGAAAGCAATTAAGTAATTTTGCTGCTGTTGTTTATTTTTTTTTAAGCAAATCTAGTATTATAAAGTCAATAAAAAAATAATTAATATGAAAAAATCTCAAAAAGAGTGGCAAAAATCTTTTAACAAAATTGAGCAACATATCTCTTGGCAGGAGCGACCTCGCCCTAGAATTTATTGGCAGGATCTAGATAAAGAAGTTAATACGCTTACAAGAGCAGAGAGTCTTGAAGAGGAAGAGCCAGAAGTTATAATCATTACAACAGAGCCCAAAAAAATATCAGAAGAAGATCTATATCCGATATTGATTGAGTTTTTAAAATCTGAATTAGGACTTTATTGCCAGCGTATTGATGACAAGTGTTCTAGAAATACGCAAGGGAATGCTGGAAATCAATGGTTACATCCTGATATTGTGGCATTGGAATTAGTAGATGAGCATTGGGATCAACTAATTCAGAACCGCCTAAAACAAGGAGCAGGTGCAAGAATTCGTCTGTGGTCATTTGAGGTTAAAAAAGAATTAAACGTATCTAACGTTAGAAAAAGCTTTTTTCAAACACTTAGCAATTCAAGTTGGGCCAATGAAGGGTATTTAGTGACTACCTATATTGCCGATAGCATGGTGGAGCAAGAATTAAGAATGTTATCGGCTGTACACGGCATAGGTGTTATTTTGTTAACTCCAGACAACCCAAGTGAAAGTAAAATTTTGTTACCTGCAAAAGCTAATCTTGAAGTGGATTGGAGATCAGTAAATCGTCTTTTAGTTGAGAATGTCGATTTTAAAAATTATATCGAACTGGTATCAATTTCTTATCAAACTAGTAAAATTAGACCCCAGGAATGGAACACAATTTAATTATTTGACCCTCGCAATGATTTATTTTTACACGACGCAAGCAAGTTAATCGCTACAATGTGCTGTTGTGAGCCAGAATCAAACGCTAGAACCTAGAGCCCTAATTATTCCGTCGTGAAATTAGCACTCCTTGCCATAGCCTTGTTGACTATTTTGAGCAAATAGTTTGGCACAATCGTTCAACAAGTTGAGAATCTTCTCTTAGAAGGCGAAAAAGTGTTGCCATAGTTTTATAGTGTAATTTAAGTAACTCGGAATCTTTCTGAGGAATACGACCAGCTAAAAAAATTAATTCTTCAGAATCTAAACTTAAATTAACGGCCAGGGCTCTAATTGTTGATTCTTTTGGAGTATAATGAGCCATATTACTCTCCATTCTAGATAAGGAAGTAAAATCTATGCCTATTTCTTCTGCCAGTTCTTTTTGAGAGAATCCTTTCTTTAGACGTGCTTGTCTGATAAGTTCTCCAAAAGTAGTTTCCATAGTTGAGTCCCATTTAGCTCTTATTTAAGTTGATGAGTACCCCCTCAATCGTGAATAGCCCACTGTGGTAATGTTAGCGAAGATACTTTAGTGAAGGGGCTTTTGGTAGATGAGAGAATTATTACTAGAGCTTTGGCGATCGCTTCAGTTGTCTGTTCTTAAGTGACCGCAACGCCGTTTTACTTCAGTTTATGACCTGGAACATCCAGGATGGGACTCGACGCTCTCTCATTTATCGTTTCTGACTACAAAGGTCAGTATACGTCTATGATGCTGTTAATTCCCTATTAATAAAAACATAGATCAATAAACTTGATTAGCAGTCACCAACGTCGCAGCACACTCTTATCAATCTTAATGCTTTTAAGAATTACTAGCAGCCTCCATTCCTCAATCTGCTCGTTTTATCGATTTAATATTCAATAAGTATAAATGGGAGCGATCGCAATAATCTTAAACTCGCTTAATTCAAGAATGCTCGTTCAAATATGCTGACAGTGCTTCTGCCAATATATGATTCATTGGTCGTCCTCGATCGTGAGACATCTGTTTGAGGCGAGTGAATAAAGGAGCTGGCACGACTATTCGATTCTGAATTTTACGAACTTTGAGAGGCTTGGTTGAATTTTGAGAGTTCTCTGGCAACGGCTCCATACAAACAAGATATTTTTGATTACGTTGTGAGAGAGTGCGATGGCCAAGACCAAATGCAGGTGCAGTTATATGGTAATCGACGATCGTGTTTAATTGTTGGGAGGCGATCGAGTCTGAGAAGAAAATTTATTGACTGAATAGTCGGTCAATAAAATCTAGAACTGGGAATCGTTAACACTTATTATGCTTTGATAATTAAGGCGTTCACGAGGGATGTAGTGTCTTAAAATTCAAGGTAAGAAAAGATAAATAAATTTTTTTTGATGGCTACAAATGGATCCTATTACAACAGCTATTGTATCTGCTTTAATCTACGATTTGAGTAAAACTTCTATTCAAAAAAGCTACAAAGCTCTTAAAACCGCTATAGAGAAAAAGTTTGGTTCTCAAAGTGATTTGGTAGATGCGGTCAATAAATTAGAACTAAAACCTGAGTCCAAGGGTCGCCAAGATACTTTGCTTGAAGAGGTAGAGGCCGTTAAAGCTAATGAAGTTGGGGAACTGGTTAAGTTAGCTCAAGATTTACTCGAACAACTTAAAGAAAAACCAAGCGCTCAGCAGGTGATGAATGTAAATGCTCGCGATAATGCGGCGGTGGTGGGGCACGCAGAAGCTCAAACCCAGTTTATCGGAGGCACTCATGCTCACGAAAAAAAGCAGTAGTACTAGAAAGAGATGCGCTCGGCAATGCTGTTCTCGCCGGAGATGGGAACATAGTTATCTTTCAAATCAGTCGCATTCAGAAAGAAGTTGAAGAAGAAAAGGTTGTAACGGCCACAATCGGCCCTAATCCCTACAAAGGTTTGTCTTATTTTGATGAGGAAGATAGCGAGCGCTACTTTGGCAGGGAAGAACAAATAAAAAAGCTTTGGCAGATATTTAACCATCTACACCAACAAGAAGAATCCCTACGCCTATTAACAATACTCGGGCCGTCAGGTTGTGGTAAATCTTCTTTAGCCCGTGCTGGTTTAATTCCTGAACTGGCGCGAAGACCGTTGCCAGCTCGCAAAAAAGCACGTGTCGCTATTTTGACCCCAGGAACCCACCCAGTAGAAGCCTTAGCTGGCGTTTTGGCTAAAATAGCTACTAATGATATTGCTCCTGTCACTAAAACTCGTGAGCTGACTGAAGAGTTAAAACTAATCAATAAAGCAGAAGAATATGATGGATTAAGGCGGATTGCTGATTTACTACCAGACATTAACTCTTCCCCACTAATCGTTTTGGTAGATCAATTTGAAGAAGTCTACTCACTGTGCAAAGATAGTTCCGAACGTCTTGCTTTCATTGAAAATTTACTTCATGGGGCTGGCGAGCGCGCTGCAAGAGTTTCTGTTATTCTGACCCTGCGAAGCGATTTTTTAGTAGAAACACAAAAGCATATTAAACTAAGTAAAGCTATTACTAGGCAAGGTTTTATCGTTCCAGCGATGAGTTTTGAGGAGTTGGAACGAGCAATCTCAAAACCAGCAGAAATAGGAGGACATCCTCTCGATAAAGGAACGATCGATCTACTTATAGAACAAACAGAAGGTAGAGAGGGAGCATTACCCCTATTACAATTTGCACTTTCTCGTATTTGGTCAGGATTAAGAGAAGGTGTCTCCCCCGCAGTTACACTTGAGAGCATAGGTGGAGTAGGTGGGGCTTTAGCAGGAGAGGCACAACGTATTTTTGATAGTCTTTCTGAAGATGAAAAGGCGATCGCCCGTCGAGTATTTTTAGGTTTAGTACAGTTAGGAGAGGGTGCAAAAGATACTCGTCGTCGTGCTGAAATTGAAAATTTAGTTGCTCATAGAGAACAACCCTCACAAGTTAACAAAGTAATTAACAAGTTTGCTTCAAAGGATGCTCGTTTAATCACTTTATCTAGTGGTGACGGCATTGAGACAGCAGAAGTAACTCATGAAGCTTTATTTGACCATTGGGGTCAGTTAAATGAATGGTTAGATAGCAGCCGTGATGATATTCGTTTTCAACGACGTTTAGAAGATGCAGCGCAACATTGGCATGACAACAATAGACCAACAGGTAGTCTTTGGCGTTCTCCAGATCTAGATGTATTAAGAGAATATTATTTACGCTCGGATAAAGATTTAAATCAGTTGCAGTTAGATTTTTTCCATGCTTGTGAGAAACAGGCCACAAAAAATCTGGTATTAAAAGGAACTCTTGGTTGGAGCGATGAATTATTATCTACAGTTCAAAAACGGATCTGGGGCGGATTAAAATTGGGATTGGACTTTAAATCTGCTTGGCAACGAGCCACAACTTTGAATGAGCTACTCAAACAAATAGAAGAGCAAAGAGAATTATTACCGTGGCTATTAGAGTCGTTTTGGGATAAAGCAGTCCAAGATGGCAATGAACCAACAAAGCAATGGCAAATTGTTGGCGGTCTAGGGGGAATACTGGCTCAATTGGCCCAGAAGACATATAAAAAACTCTCATTCGCTGAACAAGAAACAGCGAGAAGAGTTTTTTTGGGATTAATTGAACCAGGTCAAGGAACCACTGATACAATTCGCAGTGTAGAAGTCAAATATCTGGTTAGCCACAGTGACCAATTACAGAGAGTTCAACAACTAATTAATCACTTTGCCAATGATAATGTCCGCTCACTTAGCCAAAAAGCCATCAACGCCACGACAAAAGAGGTGGCAATTACTCACAAAAGCTTAATAGAACAGTGGCCGCAATTACAGTTTTGGTTATCACAAAGTCGCGAAGATCTTAAACTACAAAGACAATTAGAAATAGCAGTAAGGGATTGGGATGAAAACGGAAGAGCTGAAGGCAGTCTCTGGCGCTCTCCTAAGTTAGACACACTGCAAGCATACTACAGAGATAATGATAAAGACCTAACTCTTCCCCAATTAGAGTTTTTTCAAGCAAGTGAAGAGCAGATCGTCAAAAATCGATTGCTAGAAGGAACCGATGATTGGTTAAATGAATTACCAGCACTGCAACAGCGTATTTGGAAAGGACTTAAAATTGGTAAGGATTTTCAAAAAGCTATAGAACGAGCGACAACTTTAAATGAGTTACTCAAACAAATAGAAGAGCAAAGAGAATTATTAGGGTGGCTGTTAGAAGATTTTTGGCAGCGAACTATTCAAGACGGTCAAGAACCAACAAAGCAATGGCAAAAACTTGGGGGTTTAGGAGGGATACTAGCTCAATTGGCCCAGCAGACTTATGAGCAACTCCAGCATACTGAACAAGAAACCGCCAGAAGAGTGTTTTTAGGATTAATCGAACCAGGTCAAGGAACACAAGATCAAATTCGCCAGCTAGAAATAAAGGGATTGGTTAGCCATGTTGATAAATTAGAGGAAGTCAAAGAATTAATTGCTCAATTCACCAATGAGCATGTGCGCTCACTTTGCCAAACAAGCATTAACGACAGCACTTTGGTAGTGGCAATTACTCATAAAGGGTTAATAGAACAGTGGCAGCAATTGCAATTGTGGTTATCACAAAGTCGCGAAGATATTAAATTACAAAGACAATTAGAAATAGCAGTGAGAGATTGGGATGAAAACGGAAGACCTGAAGGAAGTCTCTGGCGCTTTCCCAAGTTAGATTTACTGCAAGAATACTATAAGCGTAATAGCCTAGACCTAACTCTTCCCCAATTAGAGTTTTTTCAAGCTTGCGATCTAGCGGAAAAGATAAGGAAACGTAACAGAAATTTACTCGTACTTGGCTTGAGCGTTGCTTTAATATTAAGCACAGCTTTTGGAATAATAGCCAATATTCAAAGATTAAAAGCAAAAGAGCAAACAGAAATTGCCCAAAGACAAACAAAAATTGCCCAACTACGAGCTGCTGCTATTGAAGCAGAAAACCTTATGTCTACTAATCCAGTAGAAGGGCTAGTAAAGGCGATGGCGGCTATTGGAGAAAGAACTCAATATGGATTAGCAACAGAACTTCCTAGAGTCCACTTTAGCTTGTCAGAAACAATTGATGCAGCCAAAGCTAGAGATAAAGTG
>JASJDA010000346.1 GCA_030065755.1 Prochloraceae cyanobacterium
GATGGAGGTGCTTTGCCAACCCTTTCTCGCAACTAATTTAGTTTGAACTTATCCCACCTAGAACTTTGATTCTAGGTAGGTTTGAGAAAAGAGCTGGCGATCGCGTAAAGCGCCTCTCCGAAGGGCAATACCTCTTTTTTCTCTATAGACTTCTTGCAGAAGTCTAGAGTAACGAGTAACAAGTAACGAGTAACGAGTTTGATTTACTAGTGTGTTACCTAAGATAATAACAGAGCAACCTAATTTACTTCGTATTAGTAAGGGTAAATTCTACTCGTTACTCGTTACTCGTTACTCGTTACTCTCTCGCAGCAATTGGTACTTTTGCAAGAGGTCTATTAATTATTCACAAAGATGAAGGATGAATGATGAAAACTCGTCCCTTATTTTTCCTCGTTTATCCTTTTTTTAACGTGAGTTCGACGAAGCTAGAAAGACTGAAATCAAGCAAGGGGAGTTGGGGGTATGTCTCCGCAGTTCTCTCCCTCGCGCCGCGTAGCGGATCCGCCTCGGCGGATCGCTTGCTGACTGCCTCGCGCCTGCACTCTTCTGCGAGCCGGATCGCTTGTTGGCTTCCTCGATCGCCTTGATGAAAGATTGAATTTCTATATTTTTTCGTTATAACTAAACCGTTTAGTCAGCAAGAGAGGGGCTATACCTCCGCACTGCGGAGGTATAGCCCCCAACTTCTTTGGTTTCAGCCCTTTTTACTTCGTCGAACTCACGTTACGAACTAAACCGTTTAGTTGGTAAGAGGGGGGGAGAGAACTGCGTCCTCTCCCCCGTGTATTATTTTTAGTCATTTTCCACCTGGTTCAACAGTACATCAGTCCTATTTTTTGATTACTGAATCGGTGTTCTAGTTAGCCTAATTGCTTATCTGATATAAACTTGAGATGTGTACAGGACAGTACTGGACAGTTTTGAGGTGTTGTTAACAACAGTTACTCCTGGGGGAGGACGACCGTCACTTTGGCGGTTTTATAGGATTCCTTAACTTATCCTGATGTCAGCAAAATAGGCACCGCCAAAGAGCGCTTCGTTTGACAGTTCGTCCTCTACCGAAATAATGAATGACCGGCGAGTTGGCTGGTGCGATCGCCTCTGGTTTTTGAGAGAACCATAACCTTGCTAAAGGGCTTTGCTGTCAAGCGAAGCGCTCTTTGGTGACGTCTGATCTAGGGGATATGCTTTCTCTCTCTGGGATTTCTTAAGTCACCAAAGTGACTATTGCCCTGCCTCACCACTTTGTTTCTGCATCAAATCCTTCACTCACTTTACTCTCCTTATTTGACAGGAACTATCGCAATGGTCGGTCTGCATGCGCTTGTTAGGTGTATCTAGTTAAATGCGCATTTCTACAGTTGGTTAACGGGTAGCAATGGATAACCCAGAAACCAGCCAATTGAATCGGCTATCAGCAGTATACCCAGGATGATGAAGCAGCTTACTATAGCAGGCTTACCCCATCTTTTAATCAGTAGTGAGATCGCTCCAAATATTGACTTACTTTGATTTGGCTTCAATATACGTAGTAAAAATAGAACAAAGAAAGGTAACACGAATACGATATTGTAAAAGATTAATGCTCCCATAGAGGCCATAAAGCTTAAGTCAGCTTTAAGAATTTGCTCTATGGCACCAAAATATGGAACTGCACCATAAATGCCGATGACAGTTAAGCTCGCTCCTAGTGTAAAGGCCCTAACTGGCGAAACGGGTTCTGCCGAGTCACTTGACGCTGAAATCTCAGGTAGTCGAGACTGCCTCCACCCATAAACCAATAATAAAGTTCCAACAACAATTTGAAGCCCGAGCTCGGCAATATTGGGTTGGTTCCACCAGCGAGAAATACTTGGGCCAATCATTTCAAAGACCAAATCTAAACCCAGTAACAGCAATACACCAGATAAAGTGTAAACTAGGAAAATTCCCGAAATAAAGCTCAGCGCGCCGAGCACAGGGCGCCTTCCACCAAGAATTGCCGCTAATGGAAAAAGACCAATCGGTATCATCGACGTACTATCGACCAAGGCAATACCAAAAAGAATGAGAGTCAAGCCGATCATTTAGTGGAAACTCCTATCTATACGTCATGACACCTAACTTATAATTGTGCCGCAGGTGCGCTACAATATCCAATTAGGTATGAAATTAACGCCAACACGGATACATACTAACTCCTTCTTATTCCTCATCAGAATTTCCTTATTTCCTTTTTTTCTTAATCTAGTAATAATATCTTAAGGTGAGTTCGACGAAGTAAAAAGGGCTGGAATCAAAGTAGTTGGGGCGCTTTATTGATGCTGTTGTCAATTACTTTTTAAGATTTCGGCGGTACCAGTCAGCGAGCGCGCGACCCAGCTCTTTCGGTCGGTCTTCTTGGATAAAGTGCAATCCAACTCCTACATATGCAGTCTCGTGGTTCTTCAGGCGCGTGGCGAGCCACTGAACATCATCGACAGAATTCACATCACCTGGCTCTCCATAGCAATGTAGTGTCGGGAATTCCTTCTTCAGCAACCATTCGTTAATAGCTGAGATCGCCTTGTGGGTACTTTCTGGCTTGCCGTTGATGGGAATTAACTTTGGCCACTGCAACAGCGGCAGCCTGTCGTCTGGATTTTTGAAAGGCTCGCGGTATCGATCCATCTCATATTGGCGGAACTTACGGAAAGTGTGCCCTGGTAAGGTCTTTTCAATGAAAAGATTCTGAACCAAAACATCATCTTCCCCTGCTGCCGATTTGTTCCGTTCGTACATCCCGATTACGCTCGGCTTCACCTTGCGGAAGGCTTCGGGATCGTTAATTGGGTAAGCGGGCATAATCAGACCTTCCATATAGGCAATTCCTCGAACTTGACTACGATTCTGGCGTGCGTAGTCGAATCCGAGAACTGACCCCCAGTCGTGAATGACAAAAGTCATGTTCTGAAGGTTAAGAGCTTTATAAAATCCATCTAAGTACTTGTAAAAGTCCTCATACTCGTAGGCAATTTTGGGTTTGTCTGATTTGCCAAAGCCAATTAGGTCGGGGGCAATAACGCGGCCATAGGGTTCGAGGTAAGGCATTACGTTCCGCCAGATGTAGCTAGACTCAGGATTGCCGTGGATGAAAACGATTGGGTCTCCCGCCCCCTTCTCCATGTAGTGGATTTGTGAGCCCTCGATCGTGACCAACTTGGATTCATAACTGGGGTGAAAATCTGGAGCAGGTAGTTCTGCTGCCAGCTCGTGAGCGACTTCCCAGGAATCTTTTTCTTGGTTACTCATCTGAAACCTCCTTATGTTTCTGTTTAAAAACGCGAGTTCGTCGAACTCAAAAAAGAAAGGCTTTCGACCTTAACGAGCGCGGCATTCACCCCTTGAGGTTGGCTGCCATTAAAATTTCCGGTTCTATTTTCATAATGGCTGTCCAACGTTGAGCATATCCCCCAACTGCCAAACACATGGTTAACTCGACAATTTGCGCGGGCGTGTAATAATTTTTCAAACTTAATACTAGAGTGGAGGGTGTAAATGGAGGGTAAACTGAAGCAGTTGTGGCTAACCACAGCGCCGCACATTCTTTTTCATCAAAATCAATGTAAGCTCCTCCTTTAACTTTGGCCGCATCTAAGCTTTGCTCTAAACGTTTTTGGGCCGATTCTCGAGACATTCCCAGCTCGAGCGCTGCCTTTCTCGCTAAAAATCCTTCGAGAGAGTTGAGATATTGATGTCCGGTAATATTGGTCAGAACGTAAAGCATTAAATGTTTCAACTCGGCAGAAACTTGCCCCTGCTGGACGACAAATACATACAAGTTGGCAACAGCCATCCGAGCAGTTGGCGGGAGAGCTAAAATCCAGTTAGGTACTATTCCTAAGTTTTCTTGCAGATAGGCTCTGAGATCGTTGCCGATTAAGGCTTCTAGTTCCGAGCGAACTCCAGTAATAAAGGCTTGTTCCTGTTCGATAATCTTTTGAGAGTCTCCGGCATTTTCTTCCAGGTTGCAACTAGAGTCACTCCGATCTTGACTGTCATGTTTGCCTACATCCCATTGGGAGCCTAAACTACTCTGAGCAGCTTCTAGAGCTGGCGCTTCTAACTCAACTCCCATCAGATCGTTAAAGCGGTTAAAGAAACCAAAGCAGGCTGTTACTGAGCCGACACTTTCAATTAGTAAATCGCCCCTATTCGGTTCGAGTTGGCGAAGTCGGTTGAGATCTTCTTGCGAGACTTGATTTAATGCTGCTGCCCTGGCTAAACGAATCATTACCCTTTCTGTCTCATTAAAAGGTAATACCGAGTCATCTTTTCCTTCAGGATGTTGATAAAATTCAAAAATCTGCCGAAGTTTAGTGGGTGTAGTTCCAGTATCAAGAGCACCGCCTGTAGCATGAGCCGTACAGTAAGTGCAAGCAGCAGCGACACTAGTAGTAAACGAAACTACCATCCGAAAGCTGCCCAAAGTATCAGAGGTTGGTTCGAATAAATTCAAAAATGTAGCTAACCAGGCAGTAATATATTTAGGTACAATTGCCATATAGCCATACAGATTAGGCACAAAACCAAACATAGCTTCGTAGTAAGCTTTAATTTGGTTAATTTCTGGATTAGTTGCCAAGTCTGGGATATATCGGTCTAAAATTTTTCCCAGAGGTAGTTCGGCATTAGCTAGTTCTGGATCGGAGACTTGAGGGGGAAAATCAGGCTTTGATGCGGCAAGGGTTTCTTGAATTTTTTGCTCCAGAATTGGTTCGGCGATGCTCAACATATCGTTAGCACCACCGATATGCTCGCTATTAAAGAAAATTTGCGGTACAGTTTGGCTGCCACTCAAATAAATACTCAACAGTCTCAAATGAGCATCTTCGCTAATGTTATAGCTCTGATAGGGAATATTTCTAGCTGCTAGATATTCTTTGGCCTTTTGACAATGAGGGCAACCTTCTTTCCAAAAAATTGAGATTTTTCCCATGATTACTCCTGTCCTACTTGAGAGTTAGTGTATGGTCTTTTTAGTGAATTTATTGCTTATTAATGGAGCTTCCTCTGCTTCCTCTACCATCCTCCTAACGCATGGTTACAAACTCTTCAGCCGCGCTAGGATGAATGCCGACAGTAGCGTCGAAGTCAGATTTTTTTCCTCCCATCAAGATAGCGATCGCTACGCCTTGGATTATCTCGGCAGCGTGTTCGCCTATCATGTGGGCTCCCAAGACCCGAGCGCTATTCCGGTCAACTACTAATTTCATCAGAGTTCTTTCTTCTTGACCCCTAAGGGTATGGTAGAGGGGTCGGAATTTGGCGCGATAAATTTTTACGGCATCGCCGTACTTTTCCCGTGCTTGTTCTTCAGTTAAACCAACTGTCGCTAATTCTGGGCTGCTAAAAACGGCGCTGGGAATATTTTCATAACTCATAATCTCTTCTTTGCCGCCAAACATAGTATCTGCCAAAATGCGTCCCTCCTTAATCGCCACAGGAGTTAAATTCACCCGAGCGGTACAGTCGCCGACAGCATAAATATTTTCTTGACTGGTCTGGCTACACTCATTGACCGCGATCGCACCCTTAACAACTTCTACCCCAGCATTCTCTAACGCCAAATTATCTAAATTGGGTTTCCTTCCTAGAGCGGCTAAACTCACTATGTCGGCGATCGCAATCGGTTCTGTCTCGCCTTTAGCTGTCACCTTAATTCCTTCTGGGGTCTTTTCAATCTTAATATCTTGAGAATTATTGAAGATGCGAATGCCGTGCTGTTGCATCGCCTCTTGCAGAGTAGAGCGAAGGTCGCCGTCAAATCCCCGCAAAATTTGATCGGCGCGGATAATTTGAGTGACTTCCGATCCCAAACCGTGCATGATACAGGCGAATTCCACCCCGATATAACCGCCGCCGAGAATCACTAAGCGCTTCGGTTGTTCCTGGAGATGAAACATATTGTCAGAGACAATTGTATGTTCTATCCCTGGGATATTTTCAGGCTTGACTGGGCGACCGCCAACCGCTATCAAAATTTTATCCGCACTGACTTTGCGAGCGCCTATTTCCACTGTATGGGAATCGACAAATTTGGCATACCCCTTTATTGTTTCCACGCCAGATTTATCGAGCATTCCCTGATACACACCATTTAGGCGCTTCAATTCCTTGTCTACGGCAACAATCAATTTTGACCAATCGAGGGTGCTTTGTACAGGACTCCAGCCATATCCCTGAGCTTCCTCAAAGTGCGCCGGAAAACGAGAAGAATAGACCATCAATTTTTTCGGGATACAACCGCGATTAACGCAAGTGCCGCCAAGCCGATCGTTCTCTGCTATTCCTACTTTGACCCCATATTCTGCTGCTCTTTTAGCGCCGGCAATTCCCCCAGAACCGGCGCCGATTACAAATAAATCGAAATCGTAGTAACTCATAATTCAACTTAGCTTCTTCAGTTCTACAGGAAGATTCAGGATGCAATCTTTAATCTCATCTCTGACACGTCGATAGTGGCTCAACGCTTCTTCTTCGTTGGCGGCGCCCGCGGCCAATTTGGGCGGGTCATCGAAACCTCGGTGAATCACTTTGGTTTTAGCCGGAAAAAAGGGACATGTTTCGTGCGCATGACCGCAGACAGTAACCACGTAATCGAATTCCTTAATACCAAGGTCGTCCACGGTTTTGCTGTGCTGAGTAGAAATGTCAATACCGATTTCGCGCATCACCTTCACCGCCAGTAGGTTGAGCCCATGGTTTTCAATTCCCGCCGAGTAAGGTTCAATAACATCACCCTGAAAATGGCGACAAAGACCTTCAGCCATTTGACTCCGACAAGAATTACCTGTACACAGAAATAGCATTTGAATCTTGTTAGCCATGGTTATTTTTCTTTGCGAACTCAGGATAGTATCTGGTCATCATACGATTTCTATATTCTATAAGATTGCTCTTGGAGAGAAATAGTGGTCTGAAAGGAGATTCAAAAAGATCGATCGTCATGCCGCTGATAAAAGAGAACAATGTAGCATCATAGCCACATGGTTCGTCTCCTCCAAAGTAAGGTCTGTCACCGAGAAGCACTGCTAACATTTCTGAACTTTTAGAAACAAGTACCACCTGCTCTTCCCTAGAATGGCGACCGAGACCTTGAAGCCAAAGCATTTTCTTTATCTCTTGCTTGGCTTGGTATTCAATATCAAAGCGCTTAAAGGCTGGAGCCTTTTCAAAAAAGGCTTTAGGTCCCTTCTCAAAGTTGCTTTCATTGAGCCAACGATCTGCCATGAGCAAAAAATAGAGATGATCTTCACAATGCTTTTCCGCAAAAAATAAAGTGGCTTTTTGGCTGAGATCTAAATTTTTTTCAAAATCAACCGAATACTTATTCTCTAGGTAATATTTAATGAGTGTTGAGTCGCCGAGCTTGATACCATCGTCCTCAATGTAAGGAAATTTACCTTTAGGAGTTTTCATCAGATCTGCTTTAATCAGATTTCCTTCGGTATTAGTCTTATAGTCTAATCCAGCCATTTTCAACAAAAGATCGACTTTCATGACAAAGGGACTGGGATCGGGAAGGCCAAACTTGGAACCAAGGCCAAAGAGTGTGATCATTGAATGTCCTTTTGCTAAATAAATGATTTCTCAGCGCGTGTATTTAACTGAATTTAAGCTTACGGGAAGCTGCGCAAAAATAATTCCTGAATAGAATTGCGATCGCAACGCATACAGCGGTCTGCTTCACACAAAGCTTGCTCGCGGGTGAGAGTAAATTCAACTTCAGAAAAGTTGGAGCGTCGCTGCCCTACTGCTAGCTTGGAGGGTCGCTGGCGCGGTATTTCCCAAATCTGATGATTGATGTGCGTCTCTGGCACCTCAATATCTCGACCAAAATAAATTCCACTTCCACCAAGATAATAGTCAATGCTAACGGCAGCTCGTTTGCCTTCACCAACAGCACTAATAATCAGACCTGGTGTTTTAATCTCCCCAGCAGCAAAAACTCCCTCAGCCGTGGTTTGGAGTGCGCTGTTGAGAATAATATTGTTGCGAACGTCTACTTTGATGTCGTCGTCAAGATAAGCGAGATCGGGTTCCTGACCGATAGCAGTAACGACAAGATCTGTCTCCAGTTCTCTTACCTCGTCCTCTTTATATACAGGAGCATATCGAGCGTTGTCATCGAGGACTCGCATAGAGCGATGTAAAATTAGTTTCTTTAAATGACCGTTGTTAAACACGAAATCTTTAGTCGCCCATCCGCTGAGGATATTTACACCTTCTTCAACTGCTTCGTCGATCTCCTCTTGGGGAGCCCGCATCAAACCTCGCACGATTACTGTCGGCTCAGCGCCAAGGCGGATAGAACTCATAGCTACGTCAATAGCCACAGAACCGCCACCAATAACGGCAATTTGCTTAGGCACGGAGGTTCGCTGACCCAGCTTGATCTCTCGCAGGAACTTTAAAGCTGACTCAATCTGAGAACAATTGG
>JASJDA010000347.1 GCA_030065755.1 Prochloraceae cyanobacterium
GTTCCTCGTTGATACTGCCAGTAGCCCCAAGTCTTCCTTAAGGTATGACTGCCATAGTTTCCTTCTAAGCCCACCTCTTTGCACCACCCTTTGACCATATTGGTTACAGTAGGCACTGTCAAAACTGCTCCTCGCTGGCTGCGAAAGATCAAATCATCTTTGGAAAAGTTAGATCGCGCCCATTTGTTATCGAGATAGTTATCGAGTGCTTCTACAGCGGCACGATTGAGCGTCACCATTCGATAGCGTTTAGTTTTAGGCTGCTTGATTTCAAGAGTTTCGCCAACATCTTTAAACTTGACCTGACCGTAGCGGATCGAAAGTAGTTCACTAGCTCTAAATGCTGTATTAATTCCTAGGGTAAATAAGCACAAATCGCGAGGATTATCCGCTAGAATTTTCTTAATGTTCTTGATGGCTTTTTTATAGCGGATCGGTTCTACTTTGATTGCTGCGCCGCGATAAGGCCGGTTGGGGTTCTCTCCTTTTTTGAATGCCATTTCAACTGACTAAGTTCTATAGTTCCTAAAGTAAAACTTAGTGAAATCTAGTTAAAAATCTGACAATATTCCGTTACAAAACTTTATATTTCTTGATTTATCCCAGATTGATAAATCTCACTAAGTCTCCCAAAATACTTAGTCAGTTATTGCGGATTGGCAAATAAACCATCGCCCAATTTGAAGTATCATAGTAGTCCAGGAGGAATAGAGATGCCCAATTCCGAGTCTACTATCCAAGAAATTTATCAAAATATTTTCAACACTTTGTCACCCAGCGAGCGCTTACGTTTAGCCGCTTTGATCTTGAACGATTTAACACAGTCAAACGTCGCTGTTATTGATACTGACAATACCTGGACATCACAAGATGTGAATGAATTGACCAATTTTTCTTTGCAGTATGCTGCCAATCTTTTCCCCGATCCGGAGGAAATGTAAGAGTGGCATTCAATCCTGGCGATGTCGTAACGGTAGATTTTCCTGGTGTTACGGGCATTAAGCGTCGTCCCGCTTTGGTCATCTCTTCGGCTGCGTACCATGCAACTCGTCCCGATACGATTGTTGGACTGATCACTACCCGAACAACGGGATTAGGCCCGACTGACTACTCACTCAAAGATTGGGCTTCTGCTGGTTTGCGAGTAGAGTCTGTTTTCCGTAGTTTCATTGTTACCTTACCTCCATCTGCTAATTTGATTTTGATTGGTCGTCTTTCAGAACGGGATTGGCTGGGTGTACGTAAGTGCTTAAAGATAGCTTTAGCTGATTTGACTGATGCCAACAATTCCATCTGAAACTATCGCTCAAAATTATAGTGGCATAACTTACAAGCTAAGTTAGGTAGATATTCAAAAAGAAAACTTAAAAAAACTCAGCAATTTAAGTTTTATGAATAACAGCATAATCACATCTGAGATATTGGTGGCTTACTCACAATGTCCTCGGAAAGCTTTTTTGCTTTTGTTTTCTAAAGACAAGGGGAAGCCTCATGACTACCCACTGATTCTGGAAGAACGCCGCCAAAACAATCGAGTCCAGTATCTCAAAAAGTTTCTACAATCCCAACCTGAAGCCAGGAAGTATGACACAAAAGCTTTCAAGAAGTATAAGTTTCTGGTTGATGCAACACTTAGGTCGGAGCAGTTGGAAACTTATTGTGCTGTCTTGGCTAAGGTGGATACTAGCTACGAACCAACAATAGTTACGGGTACTTACACCATCACCTCTGAGCAGAAAGTTGAACTACTATTCGTTGGGTTGGTGCTAGGGCAGATTCAGAAGCAGGTACCTACTCTCGGACGAATCGTAGGAATGGACGGGAAAGCCCATCGAGTTCAATTAGAAAACAGTTATAAAAGCATAAAAGTATGGTTGAGAACGCTTAAAAATTGGTGCAATTCTCCACCAACTGAACCTCCCGATTTAATTTTGAACAAACATTGTCCATCCTGTCAGTTTAGGCTTATCTGTCGGGAGCAGGCAGAGAAGGAAAACAATCTAAGTTTGTTGGATCGAATGACACCTAAAGCGATCCGGAAATACCACAAGCGTGGTATCTTCACAGTTCAGCAATTATCTTATTTGTTCAAACCTCGCCGCAAGAGAAAAAAACGGAAGAATCCAGAAACCGTAAAACATAGCTTGGAATTGCAAGCCCTGGCAATTCGGGAGCAAAAGATCTACATTCAAGAGATGCCAGAGCTAACTCGACAGCCATTAGAACTATTTTTAGACATTGAGGGAATTCCCGATCAAAGGTTCTATTATCTGATGGGATTATTAATCTGTGAGAAAGATAATTCTTCATATCATCATTTTTGGGCAGATACAATTAGCGATGAAGAAAATGCATGGAGTCAATTAACAAAAAAGATAGAAAAATATCATAACGCTCCAATTTTTCATTACGGCAGTTATGAACCAAAGGCAATTGACGAATTATCAAAAAGATATTTAGTTGATTGTGGAAATATTAAGGAGCGTTTAATAAATATTAATTCATGCATTTACGGAAAAATTTACTTTCCAGTATTTTCTAATAACTTAAAGAACTTAACTAATTTCATGGGTTTTTCTTGGACATCCCCAGATGCTTCTGGATTACAGAGCCTTGTTTGGCGATATCTCTGGGAAGATAACTTTGAATCTGGATGTGAGAAGAAATTAATTATATACAATCGAGAAGATTGTGAAGCCCTTAAAAAATTAACTGATGAACTTTATAGGATTAAAACTGAAGCTGAATCCCAATCCAATATCGAGTTCGCAGATCAGCAAAAAAGGATTTCGACAGGGGCTAGTGAAGAAATTCATAATCAATTTGAGTCCATTCTAAAATTTGCACATTTCAATTTTAATGATCGGAAGATAAAAATTCAAAAAGATAAGATAGAGAATGTTAAAAAAACTAGAAGTATAAAGAAAACAGGGCGTAGCAAATACAAAAATATTTCTCATTCAAAAGTTAATAAGGTAATTTTTCTGCCTCATGAAGAGAAATGTCGTTACTGTGAGAATCAAATTATTAGGACATCTCAAAAAATAGCAGATAGCTTCAAGATAGATCTTGTATTCACGGCCAATGGATGCAAAAAATACATCACAAAATTCACAGGCTTTAAAGGTTACTGTTCCAAATGTAGAAATTATTTTAGTCCACCTGGTATTCATGAAAAAGGTCGTAATAAAACATTCGGCCGCGGATTACAAGCTTGGACTATGTACCAAAGACTTGTTCTTCGCTTGCCTTACGATCTAATAGCTCAAGAAATGGATGAGCTATTTAATATAAATATAGGTCAGACAACTATAATAAACTTTGCAAAACAATTTGCCATAAATTATGATGATACTGAAAAAATGCTGGTTCAGCGTATCTTAGAAAGTCCTTTTATACATGTTGATGAGACATTAATAAACATCCAAGGGTTAAATCAATATGTTTGGACTTTTACAGATGGAAAACATGTAATTTTCAAGCTAACAAAAACAAGAGAAGCAAATATTGTTCATGAAACCTTATGTGAATATCATGGTGTGCTAGTTTCAGATTTTTATAGTGGTTATGATTCTGTGGCTTGCAACCAGCAAAAATGCTGGGTTCATCTACTCCGAGACATTAATGATGATCTTTGGAAAAGCCCGTTTGACAATGAATATGAGGCTTTTGTCCTGGAAGTAAAGAAACTTATTTTGCCAATTTTTGAGTCAATTTATAAATATGGCTTAAAGAAAAGGCATCTGAGGAAATTTGGAAAGGATGTAAATCGATTTTACGAGAAAAATATTAATGATAGTTTCTATGATTCTGAATTAACAATTAAGTATCAAAAGCGATTTAAACGCTACCAAGAGAGCTTATTTACTTTTCTTGAGCATGATTTTATGCCGTGGCATAACAATACAGCAGAAAGGGCCCTTCGACATATTGCAATTCAGAGGAAAATTTCAGGCTTCTTCTTTGAGTCTGGTGCTACTTCATATCTGACCCTGCTCGGAATTATGCAAACTTGTAGATTTCAAGAGAAATCATTTCTTAAATTTCTCGTTTCAGGAGAGAAGGATATTGATGCTTTCAAGTAACCTAAGATAAGGAAATGACCCAAATTATTACCCAAAATTGAGGTGAATCTCTTCATTTATTTGCAGAAATTTAAAAAGTTATGAAAATAAATCTTTTCAATGCTTTTTCAATAAACAACAGTTAACAATAGTAATTTACTAGAGCGAGACCAGTAAATTAAAGTAGTTTACTACCTCATAATTAAACAACAGTTAATAACAGTCAATTACTAATTAGATAACTTTGTCAGTTTAAATCCTTTATAGATATTTAGGGTGCGCTCGGGGACTCCGAACAGACTCCTAACAGGCTACGCAGCGTACTACTTACAGGCTGCTAACAGACTACGCAGCGTACTACTTACAGGCTACTGAGCGTATTTTTTGACAGCCCAGCGTACTACTTTATGCTTATTGAAAAAGGCTTTAATGGATATTTTCTCTATTTTAAAAGCATTAGATCCCATTCTTTCTTATACTACTAAACGAATTATTTTACCGGTTACTGAGCGTATTGCCAAAAGACTCCTAACAGGATACAAAGTGTGGTGCTCAGCGTACTGCTAACAGGCTACGAAGCGTACTGCTAACAGGCTGCTAACAGACTACATTGAGAAATATGTTTGTAATGCTATTTACGAAACGCTGCGGAGCTATTCAGCTCCCATTGAGATGCTCTAAATAGAAAGCTAAATGAGTACAGCCTATATTTAACAAGACTTTTAACGTTTATATAGTCTTATAAGTATTTTAACTTGAGTAACCCTATCTGTTTACTCTGTCAACCTATAGGTTGACAATTTTTGTAGTATGGCAACTATGCCTGTTAGAAGCTACCGCTAACTTTAGCTATCCCACCTTACCCCACGCTCATAGATCCTGAATACCCCGTGGGGTATCTCCTGAATAATTCAGGGTAATACCCCATACTTTTAGCCCATGCTGCTACACTCCTTTGCTGACAATGATTTCAGGCTCGAGCGAGACTGATTGAGCAACTGGCTCGCGCGTATTTTTTTTATTAGAGAATCATCATATATGATAAACATTAGTCTTATAAGGTAATGCACGACGATTTGGCATGCTTTGCGAGGCTTTGCTGCTGCTAATAAAGCACTACTTGGAGCTGATTTAAGAGTGTTGCTGGTATTACTTTCAGACTCAGACCAATATTTGAACTCGTCAATCACCCAAGCAGAGATAGCTAGAAGGTTAAAAAATAATCCACAGCAAGTTAACCACTCGATTCAAAACCTAGAAACCAACGGAATAATTAAGCGCCTAAAAATTAACCATTTGACCTCTGGATTTAAGCTCACGATTTCGACTCATTGAAGCTAACCAATGAAGACTGGCTCTCTGGGGGGTAGCCCCCCAGACCCCCCAAGAGGAGCTTCGCCACTACGCTAGCGCTCCGTGGCTCCGCATCACACCCAACGCCATTCGAGATGGCAACAGTTTGGACAACAAATCTCTGAAAGCCTGTATAGCTATAAACTTTAGCTGTCCGAAAAACGAGCGAATTTTATTGTTATCTGTCCGAAAAACGATCGAACCTTACTGTTATCTGTCCGAGAAAATCTCTAAAACCAATCAGAGAAGGGACAGAAGTTGTCCCACAATATTGGAGTTATATAAAACTTATTTTCCCCCCAAACCTCCATTTAAGGGGCACTGCCCCCCATTGTTGGCAGTAGGGGAAGGTCATATATCCTCTATTGTTAATTAGTTAAAATAATTAGTTATGAGGGAGAGGATGTGGGCTAGATCGATTTACCAAAGTATAATGACCATCAGCCTCAAAAAACACTACAGTAACTACTTCTTACGTCGTCATAAAACATTAAGCTGATGTAAATGTTTGATTAATTGGCTAGAAATCAACAGTTTTTGTTTCTAATCCTTCAATTCTATTTAATTTAAATAAGGCGATAAATTTCTGAATAGAATCAACTTCGGACTTAACTTTTTTCTTCATCACTTTATATCTTTTTAATAAATATTTGTCTGATTGAGGCGCAAAACCAGCAAACATTCCCGAGGTCGTATAAAAATCATGAAAAGGAATAAGCCGAGTAAAAATTAACAATCCTGGTTTAGCAGTTTTGCTTAAATTCAGATTGAGTAATTGAAACTCTTTATCTTTATTTAAAAGATCGTTTAGCCTTAATAAGCCTTTGTCTGGTTCGATTTCGATTATTTTAAATAAAGAAGTAAATGACAAAAGAGCATTTTCTATGATTTCAGCCTCTTCAGTACTTAAATTTTCCGCCTTTTCTTTATAGATTTCCAGAAAATTTTGACCAGCAACTCGATATTCAAATAAAGTAAAATCATTGACAAAACTCATTTCTGATTCCGCTTGAAAAATCAAGGTATTACCTTCTGTTATTCCCATTAGTCTGCCAGTATTTATGAGAATTTTTTCCGTAACAAATTCTTCTAAAATTTGCTGAATTACTACATCACTTTTTTTAATGTATTTCCTATATTCTTTGACTAAAGGTTGTTTATTCGCTTGATTTTTTGTCAAAAAATTAAACATTTTAGTTACTTATTAATTCAACTAAACTAATAGCACATATCGCCAGGTTTTAGTTAATCGTTTCCGTAGGTTCTATTTCTACCCCAGTTACTTCTGCTTCAAGTTCTTTGCTAGATTCTATGGAATTCGCACAAGTGCTCATATGGTGTCTTTTGGGGGTTTTACCCCCAAACCCCCATCTAAGGGGGAAAACCCCCTTAAACCCCCTTTTAGGCGGTAGGGGAAGGAGATGTATTCCTCGTCAATTTTCTATTAACTACTCCGTACATCGGATTAATTCATTTGCTTGATGTAAACGCCCAACATATGTATTGATTTTTGTGTTGCATAACTTAATACACTGTATTCATAATCTAGTTGCACTGTATTTACATAAGAGCATACAAAGAGCCATTTTGTCTTACAACTATTAACATACTGCACTCACTCTCTACTTGCAATGTAAATAAATAATACATATATATGTTAGTATTGCCCCGAAAATATAGGTATTAGTATTGCATATTATATAACACTGAATTAACTACATATATACATTGCACGTAAATAATGCATATATATGTTAGTATTGCCTCAAAAATATAGGCATTAGTATTATATATTATATGACATTGCATTAATTACATATATGCATAGCATGATATTAATGCTTATAAATTTTGTATTGCCTATTATATGACACTACATTAATTGCATATATGCACAGCATGATATTAATGCTTATAAATTTTGTATTATATATTATATGACATTGCAATTAAATAGTAAATACATACAATGATACTCATTAACTTAATATATTGTAAATATATTACAAACTAATAACACTTAAATATTAGATACAATATTACGTATTAGTTAATTTTTTGCTATGTATGACAAATACTAACATAAATCCTCAAACTACTTTCAGCCTTCGATTACCTTCGGATGTTATGAAGGCGATCGAGACCCAAGTAAAGCAGACTAAGCAGAGCAAAACTGCCGTCACAGTAGCTATGCTACAAAACGCCATACCTAGTCTTCATATTACAAAGCGTTCTAAGCTACCTGCACGTCCTGGCATCTATTTTGTTTATACTCCTGACTACCAACTTTTATACATTGGTAAAGCTGATAATTTACAAAAAAGATGGAACTCTCACCACAAGTATCAATACTTTATCGAGACATCTATGCAATGTAGAATAGGTTATTTTGTCTTAAACTCTGCTGAGAGTTTGAATCAAGTTATTGACGAGTTTCAAGCGGAGCCAATAGAGACTACTACTAAGGCATTAGTTACTTCTGACCAACTAGAATCGGTCAACTCTGAGGTAGAATATCTTAAGAAACGTATTGATAACATTTACTCTGCTTTGTCCCAAGTAGGTTTAGATTCCATTATCAAGAAACTAGAAGCTTATCAACCTCCTCGTGGGTTACAACAGTGGCAACCTTCACGAGAAGATCTAAGCTCAGGGATAACCCGTGGTCACTTAGCCAAGAAGCTAGGATTTGAGTCTACCAAAACCTTTGAAGATGCTGCGGCTTTATTTGGATTAGACCCAGATGAATATTTATCAGAGCTTTCCGGCTGGTCAGAAAAACCCGTAGAACCAGGCAGCGCCAGAACCAGGTTTTTTCCCAAAGTTACTTGAAGCGGGCAACAGCTCACTGTTACTGCAAATTACTGTAGTTGACTAATTAACAGTGAGTTACTGTAGTTGACTAATTAAATAACAGTTAACTAAAGTAATTTACGAGCGCGGTAATTAGACAACAGTTAACAACAGTTAACAACTAATTAGAGAACTTTTAATTTCGGGTAGCTCTGAGTGACTGAGTGCCAGAGTGCGAAGGGCGATAACTTTTGTCACAAACAAAATACTTGTATTTCCCTTCGCCCTCTGAGCAATCAGTCACTCAGAGCCCCGCGATAACTTTCAAA
>JASJDA010000061.1 GCA_030065755.1 Prochloraceae cyanobacterium
GGTACTCAATCCAATAGAGAGTATGTTCCTAGCTGCGTTTTCATCTCTATCTAAGACGCAGCCACACTTGCATTGATGTGTTCGGGTACTGAGTGTCTTAGTTACTTTTGCTCCACACTCCGAACAGTTGACCGATACCCCTGACCCCCCTCATCTGTAACAATCATTTAGGAAAACGGTATTAGATGCACGTCAGCTTACAAGCTTCTTTGATATTAATAATTAGTGTTTCTTTCCCTAACAATAAAATTATTTCAAGAATTCCGATAAAATTCACCATTAATTGAAAGATTATAGTGCGATCGTATATATCTCTTTTTATAGAGCGTCAAAAAAATCAAAACCACTGTTTAATTCTTGTCTTGCAATAACGCACTCTCCTCCAAATAAGAGCGATAATTATGACAGGAATTAGCAGAATACTTTGGGCAATAATTATACCAGGCTGACTTAGATGAAATTCACACCATTGCAACATTTTTACGTAACTTTTCGACAAAAAGGTAAGTTGGATGTAGTTGCATTGAAGCAAAAATTCAATTAACAAGCTGCCCGCGAGACTGATTAAAGGGGAAGCATCTCGATGAGGTAAGCTAGAAAGCCACTCACAATACTCGCTGTCTAACTCGCTTAGTTTTGCTCCTTGGCGAATTAAATCCATATAACGTTTTGAAGGAATAATATCGTGTTTAGTTGCCTTATCTGCCCTGGTTTTAAATAGAAAGGCTTCTACGATCTTACCGTCATAAGTATGAATAGGACATTGAATGAGTTCGTAATATGCGTTTCCTCCTTCAGAGCGAATTAACTTTTGAAATTCTTGCTGGTCTAGTCGCAAGAGTACCCCGTGAACTTTACCATCCCATTCTGGTTGGACACTTGCATAAGCTGGTTCGATGAATCCGATCCCTGGTAAGTTGAATACTAGCCGCCAGTTTAACAAAACCCCACGAATGCTTTTACTAACAAGAATTTCACCCCGTTGAGTGCGTTTTTCGGGATGCATATTACTTCCATAAGCAAAATTCCAAACATAATCTAAGTTTTTCAAATCAGTGATTTCTGTAACAGGATTTTTGCTATTTTCTTGCCTCATTTATTAAAAACCTTTTTTTGCGATCGCTAATATTATTATCGAGGATGTTTAATTTTAATTATTTAATAGAGATCGATGTTAAAAAAATCTCCCCGACCAATTATAATAAATTGTTATTTTGTCAGGAAATAACGGTAACTTTTCAGATCCAGACCACAAGATAGATCTTCGACTACATCCAGGATTGTGCCGCCATTTTTTTCAACAAACGCAGTCACATCTGCTTTTTCGATTCCAAACATTCCCACGTTTTCTCTAAATTTTCAAACTTCATCTCAATCGACCAGAACGAAGAATACTAACAATCAACCACAGACCAATCAAACTAGCAACAGAGAAAAAAACCTCAGTAATTATTTGTAATTGAGGTGTCTGTTGACCTGTGGAAAGAATTGCCGCCCCAATAATTAAGGCACTAACCACAGTCCCAAAGGTTCGACGATTAGCGGCAGCATCAACAGTGCGACGTAGAGAATCTAGACCTTGTATGGTTATATTCAACCTCAGAGTTTCGGTACTCAGTCGATTGAGTAAAAAAGCCACCTGACGAGGAGATTCTAGAGAGAGGTTTCTCAACTCCAACCCCGTTCTCAATAATGCCTGTAAGGGATTCTCCCCCAAAAGTTGTCGTTGAAAAATATCTGTCATGAGCGGCTTGATTTCTTCTTCGATGTTCAATGCCGGATTGAACTGACGAGCAGCCCCCTCTAAGTTGGCGAGAGATTTAGCAAACAGACCGATATTTGCAGGCCAGCGCAGGTTATTGGAACTGATCGCTTGAAGCAAGTCATTAAGAGCTTCTGCAACATTTACATTAGCTAAACTCAGACCAGAATAGCGCTGTAACAATCGCCTGGATTCAATTTCTACTTTGGCTAAATCTACAGTTTCAACAGGTTCGGCAATTTGCAATGCTAACTGGGTGCAGCGTTGTGCGTCCGAACTAACCATAGCCAAGATCATCTCAGTCAAAGCCGTGCGCGTGCGGGGATCGAAGTTTCCCACCATACCGCAGTCTAAAATGGCAATACGAGAATCATCCAGGTAAAAGATATTACCTGGATGGGGATCGGCATGAAAGAATCCATCGAGGAAAAACTGTTGGAAAAAAGCTCTAAATAGCAAAGTGGTGACCGCCTTTTTCTCCGCAGCCTCACTATCGTATTCTTTGGCTTTGAAAGTAGCAGATAGAATTGGCTTGCCGTTTAGCCATTCCATCACCATAATTTTTTCGTTGGTCAGTTCCCAAAATATTTTCGGAATAACCAGGCGCTGGGGATCGAACCAACTACTTTGAGACATATTTTTGCGTAGCTGGTCGGTATATTGTGCCTCAGTGGTGAAATCTAGTTCGCACTGCAAAGCTCTACCGAATTCATCAGCTAAACCGACTACATCATAACGCTTTCCAAAAGTGCTATTGGCAGCGAGATTAGCTATTCTTTTAATCAGGGCAATATCTCGTGCTACCAACAGATCGATGCCAGGACGTTGAACTTTAACCGCTACTTCTCGTCCGTCTTTGAGAGTAGCGCGATGGGTTTGACCGATCGAGCCTGCGGCGATCGCCTGATAATTAATCTTAGTGAAGGCTTCTTCTGGAGCGACGGCAAGGTTTTGGCGAATAAATGCTTCTATAATTGACCCATCTACCGCAGGGACTTTGGACTGCAGTTCGCTAAAAGCAGTAATATAAGCTGGAGATAGTATATCGGGACGGGTGCTTAAAAGTTGTCCCAATTTTACGAAAACAGGGCCTAATTGAGTGAGAATGTTCCGCAAAACAGCAGGAGGTGGCAGTTCTGGTTCTTCCGTTTTACTACCGCTGAGCAAGCTGCGCATATAGCCCCAACCGTTGCGAAAGACAATCTCAATAATTTCTGCCTCGCGAGAACTGATTTTTCTAGTTTCAGACACTATGCTTGCTCCCTCGATCTTAGAGGTTGAAGGTTCCTTGACAGACTAACACAGAAGCACCGCCAACTCTAACTGCTTTAATTCGATCGTTTTCTTTATCAGCTTCCACTTGAAGCAGGCTAGGTCTCCCCATTTCCACTCCTTGCTCGACCGACCATTTTAAAGTTCCGTCAGCAAGTCGATCGCGGCTCCCTAAATAGCCTGCTAGTGCTGCTGCTGCCGATCCTGTTGCTGGATCTTCCTCAACTCCAATACCAGGTGCAAACATTCGCGAGCATAAGTCAGATACATTGAATTCTGAATCCCAGGTAAATATATAGACCTTCGACGTCCAATAGGATTGTAATAATTTTTTCCACAATTCTTTATTGAGTTGAGCCCGTCCCAAAGCATCTCGATCGCGCAGAGGAATAAACAAAAAAGGCACTCCACAAGAAACTGCTTGGGGATAATTATCTCCATCGAGGAGGCAATCGGGTTCCAGAGATAGCATAGGAGCGAGATCTGCTATGGGTGGAGGCTTGGGGCCGAATTCAGGCAGTTGAGCAGCGGTTAGCTCTGTATAGACTGGTTTGCCTTCTTTGGCGAGAATTTTTACTGGTACTGGGCCTACTTCTTCTTCAAATACTATATTGGTAATCTCCCCCTGAAGAGGAATTTCTCCTATAGAAGCAAGAATATGAGCTGCTCCTATGGTTGGATGACCTGCAAAGGGAATTTCGCTACCTGGGGTAAAGATGCGGAGACGACAGGTACCTTTAGGGGTTTGAGGAGGAAAAACAAAAACTGTTTCTGAGAAATTAAATTCTTTGGCAATTTGTTGCATTTGTTGGGAATTAAGTCCCTCTCCGTGGGGAAAAACTGCTAGTTGATTGCCGCCAAAAATTCGATTTGTAAAAACATCTGCCGTATAAAAATCATAGCCCATAATCTTATTTTCCTCTAATTAAAATCTGTTTTGGGATATTTTATGTATTTGATATTTATAACGAACTAAACCTCTAACTTGTGTGGGAGATAATCCAAGTTCTTTAGCGATCGCTGCTTCAATTTTTCTGGGGTGTGTCAGATAAAATTTATATTCTAATTGCTTAATATCTTTATCTGCTGTAATAACTTCTACTAAAGAAATACCTTTATTTTTGTCGATTTTTACTTGGATAGATAAGACTTTTTTTGAAGGTTTTACTTCCCTTTGCATATTAGCTTTTATTTTATATTCGCCATCGCGAGTACTTTCAATAATGCAAGTCATTGCCGTTTTTCCAGCAATCCAAAAAAGAAGCCCCAGCAGAGGTAATGGCAACCAAAACTTTAATCCTAGAAAAGCAAACACTCGATCGGCTCGAAATTGATACATAAACTACTTTGTCATATTTGTGAAATTATTTTATGCCAAAAATTTAAGAATAGAGTAACTCAATACTGCTCAGCTATGATTATTTTATTAGTGGAAGACGATCCAGCCCAGTTAAAACCCCTTTGTTTAGCCCTATCTGGCTCAGGTCATCTTGTCGATGGCATTGAAGAAGCTCAAACGGCTCAGTGGCTGTTATCTCAAAAAGATTACGACCTCTTAATTCTCGATTGGATGCTACCAAAAATAAGTGGAATAGAGCTGTGCAAAGAATATCGACAAGCGGGTAAAACTTCCCCCGTACTCATGCTCACCGCTAAGGATGCAACTACAGATAAAATAGTTGGTTTAGATGCTGGAGCTGACGATTATTTGGTTAAACCTGTCGATATAATGGAACTCTTAGCAAGAGTGCGAGCCTTAGGAAGACGATCGCCAATGTGGCACGGAGATAGGATCCAAATAGGAGATTTGCACCTAGATTTAACCAATCTTACTTTGGAGCGTCAACAGGTAAAAGTCAGACTGTCTAGTCGAGAATTTCACCTGATGGAGTATTTTATGCGCCGTCCTAATCGTACTATACCTCGCGAACAAATTGAACAAGCTCTGTGGGAATGGGGAACCGAACCAGAAAGTAATGCCGTAACTGCAATGGTTTGGCGGCTGCGACAGCGCCTTCAAGAAGTAAATGCCAAAGATTGGTTAGAAACTGTTTACGGTATGGGTTATCGTCTTAAAATTCCCAAATATTAAAGATATTTATATTCTATGTTTAACCGCAGCCGCTTAAATTTAGCTTCCTGGTTTGCTTTATCAATGGGCAGTATTGTTATTGTTTTTGCTGGGATAATTTACTATTTCGAGATCGAAGATAAGCTAGAAGCTTTTGACATGCGACTTTATAAAAAAACCAGATCGATCGCGGCTAAATCTAGTTATTCTTTCGCTCGAGGTCGGTGGCAATTAGAGTTAGAAGACACGCCCTTATTAGGTACAAATAGTTCCTCTTTAAATAATGAATTAATCTATGCTCGTTGGTACAATTCAAAAGGGGAATTGTTGCAATTTGTCGGGTTGCCTGCTGACGGTCAATTGGTGAAAATAGATAAGGCAAGATTTGAAACGATCGAGTTAGATACTACCTACAAAAAAGAAAATTCTTCACTGAAAAAATTACGTCAAATTACCATACCAGTTTTCTCTGAAAATACCCTCGTCGGTTATCTTCAAGTTGCTACGCCATTAAAACCTTTGCAAAAGAGTCTCGAACCGATGCTACTATTTTTGTCTTTAGGGGTTCCACTAACTCTGACTCTAGTAGGTTTGACAGGTTGGTTTCTCGGAGGAATTGCCATGAGACCCATCGAGCATTCTTACGAACAACTGCAACGTTTTACTGCGGATGCATCCCACGAGTTGCGAACTCCTCTAGCGGCAATTCTCAGTAACGTTCAAGTTGCTTTAATGCCTTCGCTACAAAATACTTCTCAACAGCGCCTCTGTCTCGAAGAGATCGAAAAAGCGACTAAGTCGATGAGCAACTTAATTACTAATTTACTATTTCTGGCTCGCAATCAAGGAAAGTTAACCAGCGCAGCCTTAGAAACAATTAATTTGGTCGATTTGTTGCGATCGCTCTCAGACCGCCAAACTGCGGTAGCAAAAGAACTCAAACGAAACTTAGAAATTACTCTCCCACAGCAACCTGTCACGCTCAAAGCCAATTCAGAATTGTTACAAAGGGCGATCGCTAATTTGCTCGATAATGCTCTCAAATATACTTCCCCTGGCGGTACAGTTAAATTGCGACTATTTACTCGCTCTCGCCGAGCCATAATTGAGATAGAAGATGACGGTATTGGCATTCCCTCAACCGATCTACCCCATATCTTCGATCGCTTCTATCGAGTCGATGTGGCGCGATCTCGTTCTACTGGAGGTTTTGGATTGGGTTTGTCGATCGTACATCAGATAGTAGAAGCTCACGGCGGTAAAATTTCTGTTAATAGCACTACTGAAGAGGGAACTACTTTTAAAATAGAACTTCCCTTTGAATAAACTACTTTTCCTCTAATTGGCAAAAGAAATATAACTGTTTTTCAGGGGGAGCATTTCCTTTAGGTATAAAATCCAAAGTTTTTACTTGCAATATTTTGAAATTAGCAGCTTCTAAAATGTTCGCTAATTCTTCCTTGCGATAAGCAGAAAATCTCAATGTCGTGTCCAGAAAATGCTGTTCAACATAATCAACATCTCCTTCTACCATAGAGAGTAAAAAATAGCCTCGATCGTGTAAAATTTTGGTTATTTTATTAATGGTTTTAATAATAGCTGATTTTCGCAGCCCTAAGAGCGAAAAAAAAGCAACAATTGCATCTACTTTTTCAGGAAACAAATCTATTCGCTCCATATCCATTAATTGGAATTTAGCTAATGGTGCTTTTCGAGTCGCAATTTTAAGCATTACAGGCGAAACATCAATTCCTTGCACCTTAAATCCAGCCTCACTCAGCATTTTAGCAGTAGGAACGCCAGTGCCGCAGCCAACATCTAAAACACTCGCTTCTTTGGATAAATGTTCAATCAACCATTCTACAGCAGCAATTTGTGTGGCATTGTTTCCAAAAACTTCTTCATATTTTTCCCCAATAAAATCGTAAGCTTTTGCCTGTTGTTTCGTTTCTTGAGAAAAATTTGTTAAATCCATAATATCTATCCGTAATATCTGAGGAGTGAGTTGAAACTTACATTATAGTTATGGATTATTTCCCTATTGAAATTGTGAAAAATTGCGATCGTAAATTATTATGACAAAATCCCAAGAACGCTCGTCAGAGGAAATAGTTAGAGAAACAATTTCTGCTACAGCCTATAAATTTCGTCCCCAAGATTTCCTTTTGGGGGCGCAGATGCTTTTCGTTGCTTTTGGAGCTTTGGTATTAGTGCCAATTTTAGCAGGATTAGACCCTAATGTTGCCCTGTTTACCTCTGGGTTAGGAACTTTATGTTTTCAATTAGTTACGAGGGGCAAAGTTCCCGTATATCTGGCATCTTCTTTTGCTTTCATCGCTCCCATTACTTTTAGCATTGACAAATACGGTTTATCTGCGACTTTATCAGGACTTGCGGCTGCTGGGGTAGTTTATCTAGTTTTGAGTTTAATTATTTTTTGGGGGGGTTCGGCGATCGTCATGAGAGTCTTACCCTCTGTAGTGACTGGTCCGGTAATTATGGTTATCGGTTTGGGTTTAGCTCCTACAGCAGTAAAAATGGCTTCTGAAGCTACCGAGTCATATACTGAAGCGATCGCTATAGGAATAGCTGCAGCTTCTCTATTGGCAACTATGCTGACGGCGATTTTAGCCAGAGGTTTTTTAAGGTTAATCCCGATCCTAATTGGTATAGTTGCGGGCTATCTAATCTCTCTACCTTTAGGTCTGGTCAATTTTAGTCCAGTAGCTCAAGCTCCCTGGTTAGAAATTCCCAGCTTTACCGCACCGAGTTTTCATTTACCAGCAATTCTATTTATCGTACCCGTAGCGATCGCTCCTGCTATCGAACATATCGGAGACGTGCTAGCAATTAGTTCGGTTACTGGTAACAACTATCTGCGAGATCCAGGAATACACAGGACTTTGTTGGGGGATGGAATAGCAACAACTCTGGCTTCATTTTTAGGGGGTCCACCTAATACCACCTATTCAGAGGTTACAGGTGCGGTCACTCTAACCAAAGCTTTCAACCCTGCGATTATGACTTGGGCGGCACTTGTGGCAATTTTGCTATCTTTTTTCGGTAAATTAGGGGCTGTATTACAAACAATTCCCGTTCCCGTCATGGGTGGAATTTTAATCGTTCTGTTCGGCACTATTGTGGTTATTGGAATGAACAGCATGATTCAAGCTGGAGAAGATTTATTAAAACCTCGCAATCTAGCGATCGTCAGTACAATTTTGATGCTAGGTGTAGGCGGTATGAGTATTAAAGCGGGAGCATTTGCCTTAGAAGGGATCGGACTATCTAGCATTGTAGGGGTGTTATTAAATTTGTTCCTACCTCAAAGTGAAACAAAATTACCCAAAAGGGACGGGGAAAGCCAGAGTGATTTACCCGAGCAATAAAACTTCATCGAGCGATGGCTGACATACCTTATCCTTTGCGTCTAGAGAAAAACTTGTTGTTACAAAATTTAAAGTTCTGTATCGTTTTCCCTAAGATGAATGTAGCGCTGAGGTAAACTAGCGCATAATCCTGGAATTATTATAACTAGGGAGAAAACTCGGTAAGGAGCCGATATTCAATGTCTCATAGTGTTAAAATCTACGATACCTGTATTGGTTGCACCCAATGCGTTCGCGCTTGTCCTCTAGACGTGCTAGAAATGGTCCCCTGGGATGGTTGTAAAGCTCAACAAATTGCTTCTTCTCCTCGCACAGAAGATTGCATTGGTTGCAAGCGCTGCGAAACAGCTTGTCCTACTGACTTCTTAAGCGTCCGAGTTTATCTTGGTGCCGAAACTACTCGGAGCATGGGTCTAGCTTACTAAAAAAATACCAAAAACTACGAGTGTAAATCCTAAATACACTCTCGATAATAACTTCAGATTTTGTCTAGAGGGGGAACGAAATTCTCCCTTTTTTATTTTCCAGAAGATAGTAATATACTTTATCAGATTTACTTTTGAGCGATAGATAAAGATAAATTATCTTTAGATTTTTAGGTCGAACCGATTTTTAACAGTTATCAGTTACCAGTTACCAGTTATCAGTTGTGAGTGGGATAAAAAGCCCCCCAACTCTATAGTTGCAGTGTAGGTAGTGGTTTAAATCTAAAATCCGCGCACCGTGATAACTGATAACTGATAACTGTTAACTGATTTAACTGCGAGGGGGAAGTCCCCTAATAACTGAAACGCAATTAGGAACAGTTCTCATTAATTTTCTGTTCGATATTCATTTAAAATATTCATTTTCTAATACTGAAAAGTAACTAGCATTCGCATTTTGTTTTATTTCGTATGCCCAAGAATATTTGAAATTGCCCTCGTCGTCACAGCTAAAAGGTTTGACTTCAACTTGAGATTGATTTAAAAAACTTGATGAATCTCTTAACTGCGATCCTTTTAAGTCTTTTTTGCCTTTAATATTTTTCATTTATTTATTAATTATTTAAGTTCAGAAAAAGAAGTTTTAAATTATTAATAATTTAAAACATTTAATTTTTCTCAGTAGTCAAATGTTAAAATACTTAACAATAATTTTTAAAAGCAATATTGTCACAAAATTAATGTGATTTTAATCACGGATTCAAGGCAACAGGGAATAGGTTATATATAGGCGGGGGGATTGAACCCACCGATAACGCATACCGCAATGCTTGCGGAGGTCTTAAACCCATTGGTTAGGAGAGGAAAAGGAACAGCCTTACTTACTTGTTATTTTCCCCAAAAAACCTACTCTTGCCTCTCCCGAAGGGAGATAACTAGATAAACTCGCTCTTATACGATCGCATTGCCGTATGTGATAGCATCGTTATGAGTTAAGTAACTTATTACAGTTTGAGCTGATAAAAGGTGTTGTCAAATAAATACCCTTCCATTCGTTTGGGTCTATTAGTTTGTCTGTTAAGTCTATCAACTGCTTGTAGTGATGCTAGTTGGATACAAAGAGCACTTGCACCAGATGCAAAACTCAATGACAAAAAAGAGGTAGACTCTTCTAAAAATTCCCAACAGGAGAGACAAACCGAGCACCCGTCAGTCAAACCAGCAAATGACTTTACTAAAGAAATACCGGTTTATCCAGAAGCGAAACTAGAAGGAACAGACCAAGAGGGTAGGACGCGCTGGATCTCAACAGATTCTAGCGATCGCATTATTAGCTACTATAAAGAGCAATTCCAGTCCAATAATTGGGCAATTGACGACTCTGAAACTCAAGAAACTACAAAAACCATAGTTGCGCGTCAAAATAACAGGCAAATTACAGTTTCAATTCTGCCTAAGTCTCAAAAGGGCGAAAATTCTGCTGAAAAAACCGAATTTACTATTGAATATCAAAAAGACCAAAAAACTGTCAAATCCTACTCAGACGAGTCTGAATCTCAACAAACATCAACATCATTATTCTCCGATCTCGATGCAGCACCTCAACAGCTGCGTCAACTGGTCGAAGAGGTAGCAGCTTTAGGGATTTTAAGCGGGACTGGGGAAAACAAGGAACAGTTTGAACCCAACAAAACTATTACCCGTCGAGAATACGCTCGTTGGCTGGTAGCTGCAAACAATCGCTTCTATGCTCATAATCTCTCACAACAAATTCATTTATCTTTAAAAACAGAAGAACCTATATTTAAAGACGTTCCTAGCAGCGATCGAGATTTTATTTATATTCAGGGATTAGCCGAAGCGGGTTTAATTCCCTCAATTTTAACTGGTGACAGTACTGAAGTACTATTTCGTCCCGACGCTCCTTTGACGCGAGAAAAATTGATTTTATGGAAAGTGCCTTTAGATATCCGTAAAAGTTTGCCCTCTGCTTCAATAGAGGCTGTTAATAAAACTTGGGGGTTTGAAGATACTGCCAAAATAGAGACTAAAGCCTTGCGATCGCTCTACGCTGATTTCCAAAATGGGAACAAATCAAATGTACGTCGAGTTTTTGGTTATACAATTCTCTTTCGACCGAAAAAAACCGTAACCCGCGCTGAAGCAGCAGCAGCACTGTGGTATTTTGGCTTTCAAGCAGAAGGAATATCTGCTAAAGAAGCTAGGAAGCTTAAAAACTAAGTAGGAGTTAACAATTATCAGTTACGTGTTATTTAATTGAAAATAGTATTCATTTTCTTTAAGTAGCTTCCCAAGCATTGCCAAGATACATTCGGTAAGTGAAGCGATCGCCAAATTGGTTAGAAAAAATATTCTCTCCTGGTAATAAAGCAAGTCTATTACAGTCAAAACAGTTATTGATACATAGGGATATTGAGAACAAATTATGTCAATAAATAATGTAGGATAATTTTTATGTTAAGCTTCTATCAAGCTTATTTTAGAGAAAATTTGGCTAGAAAAACCCGTCGCAGACTGCTAAAAAACGACGGGTATAACAGGATGCATTTTCTCCTTATAACCATAGTCTCTAAAAGTTACACTAAAGTTCCCCTAGACCTATAGGGGATTTTTTTTTCACTAACCCTTTCAGTAAATGCCCTGTTGAATCTGTGCTTTTAATTAGTCAACAATATCACTTAACTGGCTAGTGTCACAAGATCGTCAGATCGCTGCAACCCATAAAGAGCCTTAAATTAAATGCAAACAGTTTTAATTACAGGAAGCAATCGTGGTTTAGGCTATGAGTTTACTCGGCAATACTTGGCCCAGGATGCTCGGGTAATAGCTACTTGCCGCCAGACAGAATCAGGTAATCAACTTCATCTGCTCGAGAAAAAGTATAGCAAAAAACTTACTATTATCTCTCTTGATGTTACCCAAGAAAACTCAATCAAAGAAGCTTTCAACTTAGTTCAAAAGAATTTCTCTCATCTCGATCTTCTGGTGAATAATGCAGGCATAGGTTTGAGAAAATCCTTCAAAGAAGAAATGTGGAGTTAACTGTATTATGGCACACAATATTTCTTGAAATTATTTTTGAGAAAAATTTATTATTAAACAGATAATATGCTTAAGCAAATGAAATTGGTGAATAATTTTCAACAACAAATTATTGGCTCTAGTTTAGCCATGACAATTGCTTTAATATTTTGGATTTTCCCTGACTGCGAGCGAAATTTACATCGCTCTTGTCCTTCTGACAAGATATCAGAGAGTGATTAGTGAGTTATTCTTATGACTACTGAAAGAGAATACCAGGAAGGACGACAAAGAATTAGACAGGTTCGAGAAAAATCAAAGAGGGCACCTATTTGGATAATAATACTCACTCCGTTGGCTTTTATTCTGTTGTTGGGTAATAGCTTTACTGAAAAACCCACTGACCGATTTCAACCTGGCAGCGGAGAAGAATTTGAAGCCTGGATAAATTAAAAGTTTTTTATATAGTGCGATCGCACTATGTACCAGTTATACAAACATATTTCAGATTATTTTTAAAAACTTTTCTCTCTTGGGATTTTTTTTCAGATCGTAAAACCTTGGCAAGAGTTCTTTAGAATAAAGGTATCCAAGCTGATAGAAACCAGCGATCGCCACATCGCGATGTTCGACATCAGGAGGAATAACTCATGGCCGAAGCAGTCAAACCAGCCAAAACACCAACACTTAACAAATTTGAAAAATTTAAAGCTGAAAAAGACGGACTGGCAGTAAAAGAAGAACTGGAACATTTTGCCCAGATTGGCGTCGGCTTGCACGTTCCCATTGGACGGTTGTATGCTCGGGATATGTTGGCTCTGGCACGGATAGCCCAAGTTTACGGCAATGGCGAAATCCGCCTCACGGTGGAGCAAAATTTGATTATTCCTAACATTCCCGATTCCCATCTCGTCTAAACGGTTTAACATAGTAATCCTCGGACAAATTTATCGCTTCTTTGCCAACGAATAATACCATTTCTCAAAAGTAACTGGAGAGATAAGAAATACTTTTTATTAATAAAAAAAGCTCAAATCCCTCTGTTCCCTATTCCCTATTCCCTATTCCCTAAGTCTCTCGTTATTTTCGAGAATTGGTATAACCCTGCCAAACTAATTCTCGATCGTGGTTTTTCATTAAGTAGAAGGATATATTGATTTTCAAACAGAGATGTCTAATATTCAAAATAACTGTACCGCATTATTTGGCATTCGTATTCCTACCGATTTTCAATCGAAAAAGTATTTGGCAGAACTGAAAAAGCGAGGATTACTTACACCATATCACGGTCTTAAAGAAGAGGAAGTAATGAATATTCCTCAACCAATAGCAATTCCTCGATATTTGGCCGAAGAACTATATTCGTCTACTCAAATAATTATGCCATTTTTAAAAAGTGAGTTTCCGACTCCTCAACAGTTTCAACAGTACTTTGAATCTCTAAATATGAAGTTACTCGATCGCAAAATTGTTCCCACCAATTTAGGCGATCGAGTTCATAAAAGAATTCATAAATTAAATTTACGTCCACCTATGACAATGGATGCAATATTTACTGTTAATGACCGAAACGTTATAGCAACAGTAGTAGAGTTTCAGTCAACTACTGGTATATGTGGAGAGATTCACCAATCTATGAAAGCGGCAGAAGCGGCTACAGGTTATCCTTATACTCATAATTGGCATATAGGTTCAATTTCTCCTTGGGATGGTCTTAAGCAGTTCAGAAGACAGCTTGTAGGGAAAAAGCCGATTTATGTTATCGACGCTCATTCACTAACAGATGGCTCTATTGTCGATCGAATCGAAATGTCTAAAGTGCTTTCTGATTCGCCACCTCTCTCATTTGAAGATATAGAAAAAGATTGGCAAGGGATTTATTTTAATGAGAAAAAATTAGAGAACGGTGAAGTTACATTAACAGGTCGTAAAATTTACTCTCGTGGAGAAGCTTTTTTCTCAAGGATTACACCTGACGAACTTGTAAACCTTATTAGGGAACTCGAAGAACGAGGAAGAGAAGATAAGATTTTTATTCTGGCAGAATTTCTTTCATCACTAGAAGTTTATTGGGCGCAACATCCGTGTGAATCGTGCTTGATTGATAAAAGACAACTAGCTAAACTAGCCAATTTTACAACTGAAAAAGGTTTAAATTTGGCACCCTATTTTTCTCAAAAAATGTTTAACGCTGGTGAAGTTCTTCCAGCTGGAGATTATGCCTTAAAAAGAGTTGATGCAAGCGGTGGTTTGGGAACAGAAATAATTAGAGTTATTTCTCTAAGGGAAGCACGAGATATCTTAGATGAAAATCAAATCGAGCTTAAGCAAGAGGGAAGTGAAGATATACTAAGACAACCTGGCCAATTAAATCTGGGAAAATATCAAGCCATATATTCGTTTAATTCCACTATTTCTGCTGAAGAAAGAGTGAGCTATATGCAGATAATTTCAGAAAAAGAACCATTTATAATTCCTAATGGATGGATGGCTCAAGAAAAGTTTAATTTCCTTGATATTGATGTAGAAGTACCTGATTCATTAGTTACTCAAAAAACTATTCCAGGAATATTAGAACTGAGAACAATATCTTTGCCATCTCCAGAGATGGAAAAACCTCCAGCAGTTTTTGCCTTTCGCTTAGCTCCCAAAACTAATCCAGATCGAACCAAAATTGTGATGACAAATATCGGAGAAGCGATGCAAGCACACAGAGAATACATGGATAAAGCGGGTCTTACTGAAAATCTTAGAGAAGAAAATATCAGACGTTCTCCCTTCGGTATGGGTCCAGCTTTTACAGCGTGTAGGTGGTATATGAGCTGCCACCACCGATGAATAGTCGGTGACAGCTAAGTGTAAATGTGTAGAATCGCGTCTTTAGACCGATTCGGAACATTCGCTTAGAATCTCTCGTGTTTTAACCGAGAAAGAAGTCAAATTGTGGCAAACATAATGAATTATATGTTAATGGGTCAAAAACCCACGCTGTGTTAGTAAAAATCAGCGTGGGAGGATGTCAATCAACAGTTATGTCGGCAGACAAGTACACGTCTTGAATCAGGTGAAATAGTTTCACTCCTTCTTCAAAAGGACGCTGGAAAGTTTTGCGACCAGAAATTAAGCCACAACCACCGGCTCTTTTATTAATTACAGCAGTGCGTACAGCATCAGCAAAGTCATTTTTTCCAGCAGCGCCACCAGAGTTAATTAAACCAGCACGACCTGCATAGCAATTGAGTACTTGATAGCGAGTTAAATCGATCGGATGGTCTGAGGTCAGTTCGGTATAAACTCGATCGTCGGTTCTGCCGTATTTTTTGCCCGCAGCTTTAGCTACAGCACCATAACCATTATTACATTCTGGTAACTTCTGCTTAATAATGTCAGCTTCTATAGTTACTCCCAAATGGTTAGCTTGTCCGGTAAGATCGGCAGCTAGGTGATAGTCTTTATCTTGTTTGAAAGCATTGTTGCGCAGATAGCACCACAGAATAGTTACCATGCCTAATTCGTGGGCGCGAGCAAAAGCGCGACTGACTTCCTGGATCTGGCGCGTGGACTCTTCTGCTCCGAAGTAGATTGTAGCACCTACTGCTACTGCTCCTAAATTCCATGCTTGATCTACGCTAGCAAACATCACCTGGTCGTTTTTATTGGGATAGGTGAGTAATTCGTTGTGATTGATTTTCACAATGAAGGGAATGCGATAGGCATATTTGCGAGAAACCATACCCAACACGCCAAGAGTCGTAGCAACAGCGTTACAGCCCCCTTCGATCGCCAATTTAACTAAATGTCGGAAGAAGTCCCCCACTTTCAGTGGCGGGGACTGATGTTCTTATTTTTAATAAAGTACCCCTTTTCAAATAATTATGTCGCGACCCAATTAACTTATCGCTATAGAGGGGTACTTTATTAAAAATAAAAAATTTTCCAGGGATGAATTCCGACCAATAATAAACGCGCCTTTGGCGCATCCGCAAGCTCCACAATTTAGATTCAAATAAACACTTGACAAACATTCTCCGTTTATTTTATCGTTAATATAAATAATGATATTTATAAATCTATGCTCAAAACGGTCAAAGTTAGACTATATCCAACTAAAGAACAAAAACAATATCTCGCCAAATCTTTTGGTTGTGTGAGATGGTTTTGGAATTATAGTCTTAACTTGACCAATGAAACTTATCAACTAACAGGCAAGGGTTTGAGTAGAGCTGATATTCAAGGTATGCTCCCCTTACTAAAAAGACAGGAAGCAACTGTGTGGCTAAAAGAGGCTTATTCTCAATGCTTGCAAGTAGTAGCATTAAATTTATCAAATGCTTTTATTAGTTTTTTTGAGCGGAAAACAGCATTCCCTAGATTTAAATCTAAGCACGGAAAACAGTCATTAACTTATCCACAAAACGTCAAACTAGAAGGAGATAAATATCTAAAAATACCTAAAATTGGTCTGGTTTATGCCAAAATTCACAGAAAGATAGAGCATAGTTTTAGAACTGTTACAATAACTAAAACACAGACAGGAAAATATTATGCTTCTATTCTATTTGAAGATGGTTGTAACCAACCAGAGGTCAAAACGGAAGGGAAAGCAATAGGAATCGATTTAGGATTGAATCATTTTGCTATTACAAGTGATGGGAGTAAATTTGATAATCCTAAGTGGTTAGCTCGCCACGAACATAATTTAAAAATAAAGCAACAAAGATTATCTAGACGTAAGATTAGCTCTAATAATAGAAATAAAGCTAGATTAGCAGTTGCTAAGGTTCATGAAAAAATAGCACTAGCACGTGAAGATTTTTTACACAAGCTATCGCGTAGGATAGTTAACGAAAACCAAGTTATATGTGTAGAAAATCTCAACGTAAAAGGTATGGTAAAAAACCACAATCTGGCTAAAGCAATTAGCCAAGTAGGTTGGGGGATGTTTTGTACTATGCTCAAATATAAAGCAGAGAACGAGGGAAAAGTATATCAAGAAATAGATCGCTTTTTTCCCAGCTCTAAAACCTGTAATGTTTGTCTAAATCAAGTCAGATCGCTGACTCTTGATATCAGATATTGGGATTGTTCTAACTGCGGAACGAAACACATAGATCGCGATATTAATGCAGCTAAAAATATCAGAGATGAAGGTCTACGAATTATTTCCTGTGGGACACGGGATAAAGCCTATTGTCCAGATGTAAGACCAACTAAAAGTGGACGTAAAAAATCCACTATTACGAGGCAATCTGTTGGGTAGGAAGCCCACGGTTTCACCGTGGGTAGTTCACCTATGTTTTCTGGGTCAAAATAAGCTGGGTTGGGAGCAAACGAAGCTGCAGCTGAGTGTTCTATTCCTTGGTCTACAGGCAGAATAGATAAATAGCCTGTATTTGCCAAGCGACCTGTAGAATATAGTTGTTGGAGACTGCGCAGAACTTGAGGAGAGCGATCGCTATTGGCAAAAATGCGCTCTACCCAGTCTGGGCCTGGTATGTTTAAAAGTTGTTTGCTAACTTTGGGTTTATAATTCAGTAGGTTTTCCGCTTCTTCACCTAACCAGGATTCGATCGATTGGGATTTCGATGCAACAGCAGTCATAATAATTTCTTCTCCAATCTACTATTTAACAGTTGTCAGCGAACGGCGAACAGTTATCAGTTGTGAGTGGGAGCGAAAGTTCTCTAGTTCTATAGGTAGAATGTCTCCTTTTAAATCCATGAGGGAGGCCTGATAACTGATAACTGATAACTGATAACTGATAACTGATAACTGTTTTAAGTAGGCGATCGACTCCCATACTAAGTGGATCGATCGCCTTCTCACTTCCTAGGTTAGTTCAAAAATTGGAGAAGAAAATCTATCTTAAGTTAAAATAGCTTCCTCAACTCCAGTTCGATCGAGTTCTCGACCAATAAAAACTAAGCGAGTTTGGCGAATTTCCTCAGCCGACCAAAAACGATCGTAAAAAGAATCAAAGCGATTTCCTACTCCTTGTAGCACCATTCGCATGGGTTTGTTGGGAACATTGACAAAGCCTTTAATGCGATAAATTTCCTGCTGTTCTACCAATTGTTTTAATTTTTTAGTTAAAGCTTGAGGATCGAAGGAACGATCGACAACTAACTCTACTGAGTTAATTTCCTCGTCGTGATCGTGTTCTTCTTCATTATCGTGATGAGAACGACGGCGATCGAGGTTATCTTCCACTGCTGCATTGAAACCTAGCAAAATATTGGGGTCGATCGTGCCATTTTTACAAGTAACAATCTTAACTCCCGCAGGAACTTCTTTTTGCAACCAGTTTTTTACTTTAGTTAAAGTAGGTTCGGCGACTAAATCTGTTTTAGTCATTAACACCAGATCTGCACAAGCTAACTGATCTTCAAAAAGTTCTTCGATGGGAGTTTCGTGATCGAGATTGGGATCCGCTTGTCGCTGGGCTTCGATCGCATCTAAATCCCCGACCAAAGTTCCTGCTGCTAGAGCGGATGTGTCTACAATAGTTACGACCCCATCAACAGTAGCTGAGTTGCGAATTTCGTGCCAGCGAAAAGCTTGAACTAAAGGTTTTGGTAAAGCTAACCCAGAAGTTTCTACTAAAATACTATCAATCTTGTCTCGTCGTTTGAGGAGTTCTTGCATAGTCGGATAAAACTCCTCTTGAACCGTACAGCAGAGACAGCCATTAGTAAGTTCTACGATGTTATTTTGAGGATTGTCATCTTCATCGCAGACTTGACAGGAACGCAATAGTTCTCCATCTATTCCTACGTCCCCAAATTCATTAACCAAAACAGCAATTCTCCGTCCTTGATTGTTTTGCAAAAGATGACGGACAAGGGTAGTTTTACCAGCACCCAAAAAGCCAGTGATAACAGTAACAGGAATTTTATGCATGATAATAAATCGATGACAGATCGCGTTGTAGAGACTTTCTCAGGAACGTCTCTACTCGTGGAACGTTGAAAATAATTAGCCTAAGATTGCCGAAGAGAGGAATGCTGCACCCGCACCGCTAATAACAAAGCCAGCAAAGCGTAAATTCAGAGATGGTTGTTCTGCCATTTTGAAGGTAAATTTGCCAACACCAAAAGCAAGGAAAGCTACCGCAAGCTGAATTAAGGCAAAACCAGCTAAATAAGCCACCAAAGGTGTCATTTGGGCTCCAACAATTGCTTCACCGTAAGCATAACCGTGAAAAATTCCTGCTGCGGCTGCTGAACCAATTAAGTAGACTAAGTTAGGAACGTCTTTCATCGCTAGCAAGATACCAAAACTCAATACCGATGCAGAGATGACAATTTCTGGGATAGGTAAATCTAAGCTGAGTAAGTGAATAACGGTTCCTACTATGGTAGTTAGAACAAAAATAACGGGAATAAAAATGCCTCCCTGTTTTTTCAAAGCAGCCAGTAAACCAATTGCAACGACGAAAGCAAAATGATCTATGCCAATGACTGGGTGGGCTACACCTGAGAGAAAGCCGTCAATAAAATTATCAGGGGTTTCACCGCCGATCGCGTGATGAGCATTAGCAGGTTCGGCAATAACTAATAGAGTAACAGCGATCGCAAAGGCTAATTGAGCTAAAATTTTCAACATTAAATTTAACTATCAGTTGTAGTAAAGTTGATTTCGGGCGCAGGTGGAATTCGCGCTAAAAGTCCTTTTTTAAGGGGTTCTGGTCGCTCTTGGCAAGGTAAAAATCCATCTGGTTTAGCGTAGTATTGAGTGGCACATTGCAACACTGCAGTCGCAGCAGTTTCGGGAGACAAGTCCCCAAAAAGATAAGTATATTTACCAGCTGCCGTCAAGGAAACCGTGCAGGGACGATTGCAAGCACTCATGCAGGCGATCGGTTCGAGGGAAAATTGTTCTGCTAGTTCCCAATTTTGATGAAGAGAAGAAAGTTGCTTGAATAACTTTTCGCCACCGCTTTCTCCTACCCGTTTACCGTCAGACCAAGTACTAGCACAGCTCGTACAAACAAAGAGAGTGTGTTTCATTTTTTTCCTCCATTTCCCGCAACATCCTTGAGATACGGCAAGCAATGACAACGCTTTACCTTTCCTTTTCTGAAGCGAAAACCTCTCTTTGTCGAGGTGGCGATATACCAAACTTAATTAATTTTAGAAAAAGAGAATTTGACACAATCTGTACCTCGCAGACGCGCTTAAGTATCGACAAAACACTCGGCGGGCGTCCTGACTCAGAGACTTACTTATCTCATCACAGTTGCGGGACAGCGTCGGATTTACACCAAACTTTCCCCCTTACCTCTGATGGCTGACCCCCATCAGAACCGAATTTGTTTTGAAATCATAGCACAGTTTAGCTATATTGATGCGGCTGATTTGTTTTTTTCTGTTGCGATTGGCTTTCAGGTCGCTGACTTGCCTCTTACGTCGGAGCTATCTCATTACAGTTGCGGGACAGCGTCGGATTTACACCGAACTTTCCCCCTTACCTCTGATGGCTGACCCCCATCAGAACCGATAGGGCTCTAATTATACCATAATTTAGCCAAGAAAGCGACGACGCAAAATTACCCAAGTTACTATTGGAGTTCCCAGCAGTGCAGTTACTGAATTTAGGGGTAGCACCAACTGAGAACCTGGTAATTGTGCTACAAGATTGGCAAACAATGCTAGAATTGCCCCTAACATTGCCACAACTGGAATGAGTTGCCGATGATTAGAGGTTTTCAATAAGCTTCTTGCCAAATGGGGAACTGCAACACCTAAAAAAGAAATAGGGCCGCAAAAAGCGGTTACTCCCCCTGCTAAAATAGAAGCACTGGCAATAATCCACAAACGAGATTGTTGTATTTTTATTCCCAGACTCTTAGCGTATATTTCTCCCAGTAGTAAAGCATTGAGAGATTTAGTCATAGTGGAGGCGATCGCCAATCCTAAAATTACTACCGTTGCCAAAATTGGCAATTGGCTACTGGTCACACCACTAAAACTACCAAACGTCCAAATTATATAAGATTGAATGCGTTCTGCCACGCTGAAATAGAGAAGAATACTGACGATCGAGCTAGTCCCATAGCCAAACATTAGCCCTACAATCAGTAATGTGGTGCTATTTGACACGTAGCGAGAAACCAAAAGCACCAACCCTAAAACCACAGCAGCACCCAAACTAGCAGCCAGAACCGAACCTATATTTTCCCAAATTCCTAAACCTCCCAACAGTGTAGAAGTGCCAATAGCACCCGTAGTTAAAACAGCTAAAGCAACTCCCAAACTAGCACCTGAATTAATACCTAACACAAAAGGCCCAGCCAAAGGATTACTAAACAATGTTTGCATTTGTAAACCACTGACTGCTAAAGCCGATCCTGCTAAAGTTGCTGTTAGGGCTTTAGGCAAACGAAAGTTTAAAATAATCGTTGTCCAAGTGTTTTTTTCGAGTTCTTTTCCCAATAAAATTGAGACAATATCAGATAAAGGAATTTCTACAGAACCCAGGGTTAAATTTAGGAGAAACACCCCCACCATTCCCATTAGTAATAACAGCAAAATTATGAAGCTAAAAGCAAATTTATTCTTATTTTTCCACTTAACCATTTATGTATAAAACCATTTTCCATGCCCGATCGCTACATATTTTTCTACCCCTGACCCAATACTGCTCGGTTAAGAGCTTGACTTTTCCCTCGAGAAGCAAGGGAGCAGGGAGCAGGGAGCTTGGGGGAGATTACAACCTGTTATTAGTTCCAAGTTTACTAATTTGTTTTATGGCTTTTAACCTTTCCCCCTGCTCCCTGCTCCCTGCCCCCATGCCTCCAACAGCGATCGAAGTTGCTTAACCGAGCAGTATTGACCCCTGACCTCTCCCTTAATTAAGCTGGCGATAATAAACTAATTCCCGATCTGGTAGCAGTTGGGGATGAAAAATTGTAATCAGATCGGATAAAACAATATGAGGGTTAGCTATTCCACTTTCCCAGTAGTCATTGCCCCCAGTTTCATTCAAAATAGCATTATTATTAAATACCTGACCTGTTTGAAGAGCTGCGAAATTTTTATAGCGATCGTCCGACATCAAAATATCATTTAAACTACTCCAAGATTGGCTTCCATTTAACCAAAATTCTGCCTCTGCGGCTCTTTGAAATACGCTCTCAAAATCCACAGGTAAACTAGCTTTTGAATTATTATCAGACCACAAATAATTTGCCCCAGCATCGGCTAAATATTGTGCAAAATAGCTTTTTCCACCTGCTACATACCAAGTCCCTTTAAAACTAAACCCCGTAAATACAGTAGGCTTATTTTCAACTTTACGAGCTAAAGATGCTATCCTTTCATATTCTGTGGCAATTGCACTAAAAACTTCTTCTGCTTTAGCTTCGCGATTAAAAAATGTAGCAGTAAATTTAATCCATTCTGTTCTTCCTAAAGGACTAGATTCTAGATATTCTGCATTAATAACCACCGGTAAACCAGCTTCTAATAGTTTTGGGTGGCTGTCAAATTCTGGATTGCCACTCCCATAAGTCATTATTAAATCTGGATTTAATTCTAATAATTGTTCGACATTTACACTAGCATTATTCCCAACTTCTTTGAGTTCTCTCCTCTCGATTTTTTTCCTAACTTCTGAAGTATTGATATTTTTAAAAGAACTAACTCCAACTAATTTTTCTAAAATTCCCAATTTTTGTAAATGGGGTAAATGGGTAGTTGACATAGTGACAACTGTTTGCACTGGGACTGTAATTATCTGTGCTTTTTTATAATCTTTTGGTATTGGGGTACCGCATTGGACTAGGACATATTGAAATTGGACATCAGCATCCTTCCAGGGATTTTTTACTGTCACAACTTTATAATGGTTGCGATACTCGACGGTAAAACCTGTGGCGTAATCCGAGTCGATCTGATCGGGAAAATAATCGGTATCGGGATGGTAATTAGTGACGCAATCTTTTCCAATATTTTTACTAACATTAGTTGTTTGATGTTTATTCTCAGAGATATTAACTTCTTGAGTTTTTTGCTGACAAGCAGAATTTAGAAGAAAGAGCAACATTGTTTTTCCGAAAAGCAAACAAATTGACCCGATCTTTTTTCTTTCTAAATTACGCATTTTCTGCCTCAACGAGCGCCATTATTTTATCGGTGGATAGAGGTGTTTTTTCACCTTTTCTCCTTTTAGCAAATGTTGGCAAACAATTTCTTTTGCTACTTCTGGAGTTACGCGAGTATACCAAGTGCGATCGCCTGAATAAAAAACCACAGGACCATTGTGGCAAACTTCCAAACAGCCTGCTGTCCCGACTCGTACGTCTACTCCTGCTTCCTTTACAGCCTCTTCTAGCGCCTGAAAAATCGGTTGCCAGTTACGGGAAGGATAACAGCGACTCGATCGACACACGGAAATATAAGGGCGTTTGAGAGGATTTTCATCGAAAGGAATGGGACGAGTTCCTAATATATAGATCTCTCGCAATTCTTGGTAAAGAGTCAGCTTTTCTAAATTTGGCTTTCCTTCGGGTAAAAGGTCTTCTTCTTCCCCGATAAAAATATTGGGAAGAAACAGACTCATCATCTTTTCGTCGCGACCATTCCAAAATTGAATTCCCCAGCCTTTAGGTTTTCCTGCAGGATTTAGATGGCGATAAAAAGCAGCGCGACTTACAAGGCGTTCTTGCCTTAATTCTAGAGGTGTTTTGCAGTGAGGGCCACCTAAATGTTGTTCCAAGCAAAGATGTAGGTGCCATGCTTCAGTAACTACGGTTAGATAACCGTCATAAAGAATGCAAATTTTTGGAGGTCGGGTAAATTCTAATTCCAAAACGCTTCCTTCTACCACGTGACCAATTTGCACGTCTTGCCAATGTTCTTCAAACAGGGTGTAAAGTAGTGGTCCAGTAACGTCAATGGTACAAGGGAAGTGTTCGTATTCGATACTCCAACTTGTAGGAGAGGTTTCAATCGTTTTCTCGTTTAGAGGTGTTACCCAAGGCGAAAATTCATTTTTCATCCTTCATCCTTTAAATTTACCAGCTAGTTTAAAACTGCATTCCCCTAGAGATTGCGCCTATAATGAATAGCCCAAATGCTAGACGATAGACAATAAATACCCAGGTATTGTGTTTTTTTAAGTAGTTAATTAACCAAGCGATCGCCAGATAAGAGAAAATTGTTGCCGAAATTACCCCCACCCCTAAATTCAACCATTCATTGCTGGGGATTTGTTGGTCAAAAGCATCCTTTAATTCTACTAACCCAGCCAGAGTAATAGCAGGTATTCCCAACAGAAAAGAAAAATCACCTGCTGTAGACCTTTGTAAATTAATAAATAAACCTGCAGTAATGGTAGAACCCGATCGAGAAACGCCAGGAATTAAAGCTAAAGTTTGAGCTACACCCATCAATATTCCATCTTTGGTATTGAGATTCTCGAATTCTCGCTTTCTTTTGCCTATATACTCTGCAATTGCTAATAATAATGCCATCACAATAGAAGCGATCGCGATCGCACTCATACTTCGCAAAGGGGAATCGTCCGTGTATACGCCGGAAAATTTCAGTAACAGTCCCACAATAGCAATAGGGAAAGTTCCCACTACGATCCCCAAAGAAATTCTAAAATCCTGAGATTGATAATTTGAGCTTTGAACCGCTTTGAAAGTTCCATTCAGCAGTTGAATCAATTTCTCTCGATAGTACCAAAATACTGCGAAAATACTGCCCAATTGAATAACAGCAGTGAAAGTTATACCAGGATCGCCCCATCCCAAGAATTCCGGTACTGCTTTTAAATGAGCTGTGCTACTAATGGGTATAAATTCTGTCAACCCCTGTACCATTCCTAAAATTACAGCTTGAAAAAGGTTGAAGTTGTCGGACATAGACTCGGTAGAAATAGCCTCTGGTGTAGTTTGCGCGGTTATTAAGCGATCGCCCGCTAAAGATAAATCGGCTTTAAATATGTCTAAAATTACAACTGAAATTATCCCAATTGCGATCGCCAGTGTTATTTTTAACCATTTTGCTCGTAATCTATTCATACTCTTTCTGACCAACCTCGTCATTACCAAGAAATATAGGAGCTGTTTTCGATTTAATCTACCCGTAACATATCCTATAAGAACTTTTTAGTATCTTTGACCAGAATTGAAAAAGTAAGTGTTATGCAATACATGGAAATACGTTAAACTCAGTAAAGATTAGTAACAATTATTAAAAATATCTTGTTTAACAATACGTTTTTTTCCATATCATCGAGCTCAACTCCCTCGAATGCTTTAATTGAGGACAAAAGTACCACTCGTCTTCCCTGGTTAGTTTTTGGTGCAGCAGCTTTTTTAGTTTCCGTGCCAGTTTTTTTACAAGCACCTTTAGTACGTTTGTTGCCTTGGGTGAGCTTACTACTGACTGGTTTTTGGTTATATTTGGGATTAATCTTGTGGTTTCGTCCCCAAACCAAGATCTGGGGGGATTTAATACTAGGCTTTACTTGGAGTTGGCTAGCAGGGTCAATTTACTGGGGATGGCTGCGAATGGAACCATTAATTCACTTACCAGTAGAATCAATAGGTCTGCCTTTTGCTCTTTGGTGCTGTTGGCGGGGTTGGGGACTAATAGGGCACTTTTTTTATCTTGGGTCTCTAGTGGGTACTGCCCTTACCGATGTATATTTTTACATAACAGGTTTAATCCCCTATTGGCGTGAATTAATGAGAGTCGAGCCAGATCTAGCTACTCCTATTTTTCAAGACAGTTTAGTACAGGTACAAACACCCTGGGGAATAAGCTGGGCGGTAATTTTAGTTAGTACACTTCTTGCTCTAGGTTTGTGGTCGCTACAAAAAAAGCAATATCATTGGTTGGCTTTCGCAGGCGCATTATTGAGTACAATTTTAGTAGATAGTCTATTTTGGGTGGCAGCTTCTATGGCATAGGTATATATTTGTTATTTAGAGAGTAAAACTAAGAGGTGTATTTTTTACCTCGAAAAAATGCTAAGACAAATTAGTTATCCATCGCGTTGTTATAGCTTTTGCACCAGAGGTTGATTTGGAAAAAGTTCCTTACTTATTGCTTCATACTGCAAAAGGAAGTAATCGCTACCTACCCCTAGTAGGCGGCAACTATTGGACTATTGGTAGAAGTAAGGGAAATAACTTTGTCATTCCAGATCAGTGGATTTCTCGCAATCACGCTATGTTGCAAACTACTTCAAATGGAGATTTTTATTTAATCGACTTGGGGAGTCGCAACGGCACATTTGTCAATGGAAGGCGAGTTAGTATTCCCGTAATTCTAAGAGACTCTGACGATCTTACCTTGGGTAAAACCAAGTTAGAGTTTCACTCTCCCATAGCAGAATCCAGAAAGAACAAACCCATAACAGGAATTGATGCCGATACTCCTACTAACACTTTGCACGTGCGGCGTTTAATGTCAGTAGTGGTTATAGATATTCGCAGCTATACCCTTTTAGCAAGACAGCTAGATGATAATATTCTCTCCGCGTTAATTGGCACTTGGTTTCGCCAAGCTGGCAATATTATTCGCGACTCTGGTAGTTGGGTAGATAAATATATCGGTGATGCGGTAATGGCGATCTGGTTTCACGGACAAAAAGAAGTCACTAAAGAAAAATTGACGAAAATTTTTCAAGCTGTGATGGCACTTAACAAGATGACTGTGGATCTCAACAACCAATATACTTTACCCTTCGAGTTGCGCATTGGGGCTGGGATAAATACTGGTTATGCTATGGTCGGCAATACTGGTACTGGAGATCATCCCGATTATACAGCTATTGGCGACACAGTTAATTTAGCATTTCGCCTCGAATCTGCCACTAAAGAAGTCGGTTTGGATGTTGTTTTGGGAGAGAGTACTTACAATTACTTATCTCAATTGCCAGAGGTTCAACAACGTTTTGAAGAGTATACGATAAAGCTTAAAGGTTACGATATGCCGAAAACTATCTATGGATCTAAGTTTCAGGATTTGGATAATTTTTTTCTAGATAATTCTCATAACAATCCCCTTGTCATTTCATAGAAAATGGTATAATTGATTATTTTTTAGCTATTATCTAAACTTCCTCAACCAAATCCACTTGAAAAATCTCCGAAAAGGCATTAGCTAGATCGAAGCGTACTTTTTGAGGGTCAATTTGAGGAATAAATTGAGCCAGACTACCCACAGGTTTATTTTCAATTCCACAGGGGACGATCCGCTCAAATCCAGAAAGATCTGGGCTGACATTAAGAGCAAAACCGTGCATAGTAATCCAACGGCGAACTTTAATCCCAATAGCAGCAATTTTGCGTCCTTCCAGCCAAACTCCTGTCAAACCAGCAACCCGATAGCCTTTTAGTCCGTAAACCTTCAAAACTAAAATAATAACCTCTTCTAATTGACGCAAATACCAGTGCAAGTCCTGTCTGTAGTAGCGCAAATTAATAATTGGGTAACCAATTAGCTGGCCAGGACAATGATAGGTTACTTCTCCACCCCTTTCAATACGATAAACTTCCCAGCCAGTTCTAGCCGGATCGAATTTGAGAAAATCTAGATTAGCCCCTGTTCCTAGAGTGTAAACTGGAGGATGTTCTAACAACAAAAAAACATCCTTGAGGCTAGGATCGTCAATTCTTCCCTCGACTAGCGATCGCTGATATGACCACGCAATCCGATAAGACATTAACCCCAAATCCGAGAAAATACATTGTCGTTGTTGTTTTTGGATACTCAAATTTCAAAAATTATCGGAATTTTATCTTATCTCAATTTTAAGAAATGTCAAGACTTGCCCCCTCGTTTTTACCCACCCGCAAAAGAGAGAGCGATCGTCTCGGAAATCGCAAGATAATAAAAAAAATACAAAAAAGCTATGTTATGCCAAATACAAAGTGCTAGTCTGATAAAATCAGCAATTAAAGAGTCGGAGGAAAAAAAGTAATTTGAGAAAACGGCAAAATTAATAAATAGATCGTACAAAGAAGAAACTTTGTTGATAAAATAAAAGAAAAGGATTTACTACAGGAGTAAGTAAAAAACGTTCTCTACAAGCAAATTAAAGTTGAGAAGCGAGTTCAAAAGCAATATTTTGCCTAATAATTATGTTGGTTAATTGATTAAAAAATTGATTGTTGAACTAGGTCGTTAAGTCAGTAATTAATCTTACTGAAAAACGAACTAAAAGCCAAATTGACTCTAAGTTAAAAGTAGAGAACTATCGTTACAGACAAAACAAGAGTCACGGTCGATCGTTGCCAGATTGTCACCTTAAAATAAACAGCTAAATTCTGTCAAGGGAAAAAGTAACAATTCCTTCAGTTGCTTGTTCTGAACTGCTGAAATTGTCAGATTTCGACTACTAAGAGCACAAAAGAGCACTCGCTTCACCGAATTGTTAGAAGCGCTAAATGGCTCATTGAACTTTGAAAACCGAAGAAGTCCGAATGCAACTCCTGTTCGGGGGGATAACAAAAATAGTATGGGGTATTAAGTATGAAGCTTTTAGTCCAAGGTAATAATATTGCAGTCACTGATTCAATTCACGATTACGTAGAAGAAAAACTAGAAAAAGCAGTTAAACATTTTCAGAACCTAACAACCAAGGTTGACGTGCATTTATCAGTAGCACGAAATTCTCGGATTGGCAACAAACATAAAGCAGAAGTAACAGTTTACGCAAACGGAACAGTAATTCGAGCCCAAGAAAATAGCGAAAATCTTTACGCTAGCATTGACATGGTATCGGATAAGATTTCACGTCAGCTGCGCAAATATAAAGAAAAACAACTAGATAAAAAGACTCGCCCGCAATCGAAAATAGGCGAAGTGGTTCCAGAGCAATCAATTAAACCAGATCTAATTGGCGATCGCGCCCCTGAGTTACCTGCTGAGGTGGTAAGAATGAAATATTTTGCCATGCCACCGATGACCGTAGAAGAAGCTCTCGAACAACTACAGTTAGTTGACCATGATTTCTATATGTTCCGCAACAGCGCAACCGATGAAATTAATGTAATATATATCCGCAACCACGGAGGCTATGGATTGATTCAACCGCGCCTCAACAATAACGGGAGTTCTAACAACTTCAAAAAGTAGTACCGAGTGGCGAACTGTCATTCTTGAGTAGAGAGAGTTTCCAGGTTTTCTGAATATTCCGAAAGCTCTTCATTTGCCTGAACCACAAAAGGAAGAGAAGCTCCTGCAAGACCTTGCTTAATCCTTTCTAGAGTGTTTTCAAAAACAACAAATAGAGGGTAGATTTTATTAGCACCTTCGCTCAACATATGCTCTTCGCCAGAAGGCATTAGCCACTGATAGTCCTTATCTAGCCATACTTGAGTCAGTCGCCAGCGACTGAGAAGATTGGAAAAATCTTCTTGAGGGCGATGAATGAAAACCAGAATTTCCGCTCCCATTTTAATTTGCCATTCTGGATCGCAGGTCAGAATAGCTAGATCGCAAGGGAGGCGAGTAGTTGAGAGCGGATATGGGTTCAAATTCTGCGTTTCCTTTGAGAGAAGCAAACTGGGAATTCTCACTACTGGCAAAGGAATAGCGATCGCGCTGTCAATAGGTCTTCGCATACTAGGCAGTAGTTCTAGGTAAGGTCGATACTGCTTGAGAAGGGCGATCGCTCCATCGCGACTGCTATATGCCGATAAAAGGGTTTCGTAATCAGATTGCTTAACAGACATGAGGTTATTAGCTTCTTTACGCCAAAGCGTCAAACATTTTAAACATAGGCAGATACATAGCAAGCAAAATCGTACCTACTAATACTGCTACCAAGACCATCATTAGAGGTTCGATGATACTGGTAAGTGCTTTGAGAGCTTGCTCCACCTCATCTTCATAGAAGTCAGCAACCTTCATCATCATGGCATCCAATTCCCCAGTTTCCTCTCCAATACTGATCATTTGAATTGCCAAAGGAGGAAAAACCTTCTCTTGTTGCAAAGCCAAACTGAGCATGCCACCTTGCTGAATTTCTCTTTTTGCCGCTTCGATCGCGTTAGCAATTACCTGATTTCCTGCTGTATCCCTGACAATATCCAAACAATTAAGAATGGGTACCCCAGATCGAGTCAAAGTCCCAAAAACTCGACAAAAACGAGCCACTACTGATTTTTCATTTAATTCCCCGAATAGAGGCATTTTCAACAAAAAGCCATCAATTTGTACTCGTCCAACTGGAGTTTTATAATATTGCAAAACAATAAAAACAGTCCCAGATATACCGACGATCGGAATCAAAACTTTCCAGCTTCTCATCAAAGAACTCAAAGTCATCATAAACTGGGTTAAAGCTGGTAATTCCACGTTCATGCTCTGAAAAATGTCGGCAAAAATGGGAATCAGAAACAGGGTCATAGCGACAAAAGTTCCTACTGCTAAAAGGCCAACTGCAACTGGGTAAGCCATTGCCGATTTAACTTGGTTTCCCAGTCGCGCCATATCTTCGAGCAGCTTAGATATTCGGTTGAGTACTTCATCTAAAACACCCCCTACTTCACCAGCCTCGACCATACTAACGTAGAGCTGGTCGAAGCACTCAGGGTGTTTTTTCATGGCGTCAGAAAGACTGCTACCTTCCTGAACTTTAGAACTAATACTAGTTAGAGCTCCTTTTAGTTTCGGGTTGGCACATTGCTCCGATAAAACACCCAAACATCTGACTATTGCTACTCCAGCATTAATCATTACGGCAAATTGACGGGAAAAAACGGCTTTATCCTTAATTGAGACATTGGTAAAACGCATCTGTATTCCGGACAAGTCAAGATCCAAACCCGCTTTTTTTGCCTTACCTATTGTGGGGTATTTGCTTTTTAATAGATTGCGCGCTTGTTCGCTAGAAAGAGCTTCAACTTTTTCTTTATAAGCTTTTCCAGCTCTATCTCGGACATTTACAATATAAGTGGGCATGGCTCAAAACAACTCAAAACTCAAATTTATCTATTTACCTAGATCGGGATTGACAAGTTGAAGTTAAACTTCTTAGAAGCGACGTTGTCTGCTGCTTTTTTTAGCTCCTAACCCGCCTAAAAGACGCTGTAATTCGTCAGGCTTGGTACTTTTAGCAATTGCCTCTTCAAAAGAGATAGTATCGCTGGCAACTAGGTTAGCTAGAGCTTGTTCCATAGTCTGCATTCCCAACTTGCTGCCAGTTTGAATTGCAGAATAAACTTGAGGAGCTTTACCTTCTCGAATCAAGTTAGCGATCGCTGGAGTAACAATCATAATTTCTTGCGCCATCGATCTTCCGAATTCTCCTGGCTTGGGATTTTTCTTCTTCGCCAGACATTGACTGAAAACAGCCACTAAAGAGTTAGATAGCATGGCGCGAATTTGCGCTTGTTGTCCTGCTGGAAACACGTCGATCATTCGGTCTACAGTACCGGAAGCAGAGCTAGTGTGTAGAGTTCCAAATACTAAGTGACCTGTTTCTGCTGCCGAAATCGCCAGAGAAATTGTTTCTAAATCCCGCATTTCTCCCACGAGGATGATATCGGGGTCTTCGCGGAGAGCAGCTTTAAGAGCATTGGCAAAACTTTTAGTATCTTCTCCCTTTTGACGCTGGTGGAATAAGCTTTTAGCATTGGGGAAAACATATTCGATCGGGTCTTCGACGGTCAGAATGTGTTCGGCTCGCGTGCGGTTGATCAAATCCAAAATTGCCGCTAAGGTCGTGGTTTTTCCCGAACCAGTTGGCCCAGTCACCAAAATCAGTCCCTTGGGTCTTTCTGCCATCTCTCGAACCACATCTGGCAAACCAATCTTCTCAAATTGGGGAATTTTGGAAGATAAAGCCCTCAAACAAGCAGCATAACTACCCCGCTCCTTATAAACATTAACCCGAAAGCGAGCTAAGCCTTTTACCCCATAAGAGCAATCGAGTTCCCAATTCTGCTCCAATTCCTTACGCTGAGAATTATTGAGCATCGTGAAGATTAATTTTTGGCTCTCTTGGGGACTGAGAGGTTCGTCGTCGATGGGAGCCAGTTTCCCACTAATACGGAAGTAGATTGGCGCTCCTGCTTGAATGTGCATATCCGAGCCACCCATCTCTACTAACTGTTCCATTAAGTCTTCAATCATTACATCCATTACCATTTTTTGCTTCTCCTAATTTCTTTTGCTTTTTAGTTAGTCTTGAAAACGAGGTGTCAGACAATAGGGACAGTCGAGCCATTCTGGCTGTAATTCTGCCGTGCAAGTACGACAAGTTAGAGAACTTTTGCGTTTGGCTTTTAATTCTGCTTCCAGACCGGAGTCGGTAAATGTTACCCGTTCGACTTCTTCTAAGGTGGTGAGGCCTTCTCGCACCAAATTCAAGCTATAAGCTAATAGGGTGACCATACCGTCTTCTACAGCCACTTCCTTGATGCGATCGGTGGTCGCTCCTTCATTGATTAGGGCTTGCAGTCGTTCTGTCATCTGCATTACTTCATAAACCCCAACCCGTCCTTTGTAGCCTACCCCTTTACATTTAGGGCAAAGAGTTCCATTGGCTTGTGCTTGGGCAATTTCCTCTGGATTTAGTCTATTTGCGCGATAAAGGGCAATTTCCTCTTCATTAGAAGCGGACAAACCAAATCTTGCCAGTTCTTCGCGATCGGGATGATATTCAACGCGACATTCGCTGCAAACCCGACGCATCAAGCGTTGAGCCAAAACTCCCAGCAAAGCTCCCGAAATCATAAATGGTTCCACTCCCATTTCATCCAGACGAGCGATCGCTCCAGCAGCATCGTTAGTGTGTAGGGTGGTTAAAACTAAGTGACCTGTCAAAGCAGCTTCAATAGCTGTTTTCGCTGTTTCTTTGTCTCTAGTTTCTCCCACCAAAATTACATCTGGATCTTGACGCAGAAAAGCCCGCAGAATCGAAGCAAAATCCATGCCCTTTTCGCGGATTACCTGTACCTGGGTAATGCCTGGGAGAGAGTATTCGATCGGATCTTCTGCCGTACTAATATTGATTCCTGGATTGTTCCGTTCTGCTAAAATAGAATATAAACTAGTAGATTTTCCCGAACCAGTTGGTCCCGTTACCAAAATCAAGCCAAAGGGACGACTTGCCATTTCCCTAACAATGTTTAGGGTCTGCTCGCTAGTTATCAAGAAATCCAAACCTAACTGAGTGGCTGAGTTGTCCAAAATCCGCAGCACCACCTTTTCGCCGTAGCGACTGGGTAAAGTACTAACTCGAAAGTCTACCTTCCGGTTCTGGTACATTCGTCGAATTTTACCGTCTTGGGGCAAGCGTTTCTCCGCGATATCTAGATCGGCCATGATTTTAAAACGAGCCACCACCGCAGAGATGATTTTTTTCGGTAAAGGCTCGAAAGCCTGAGTCAGTACCCCGTCCTTGCGGAAGCGGACCTGTAAAAACTCCTCTTGCGGTTCGATGTGAATGTCCGATGTTTTTTCGTTTAGGGCCTTAGCGAGAATTTTATTAACTAAGTTTATTACTGGCGCTCCCTGAGCGTCATTAACTGCACCCAGATCGTCGGCAAATTCTTCTTGTGCTTCTTGAAAATTAAGATCTAAGTTTTCAATATCTTGAGAAACATCAACATTAACAGCAGATTTAGACTTGGCTTTTTCTTCTTCTTGTTTTGCCTGTTCGTCTAGATATTGATTGAGAAGCTCTTCGTAATCCGACTCAGCGATCACAATCCGCTGCATTTCAAACCCTTGAGTACGCAAAATGCGTTTGATCTCGTCGGTTGCTTCCAAGTTATCTGGGTCAACCATTGAAACCACAACAGAAGGAGGCTCAGTCTCTCGTTTTTCTATAGGTACCAGCTTATAGCGACGACAAACATCGATCGAAATCAACGATTCAATCAATTCCTTCATTTGCATGCTAGCAACAGGATTGATTTCCGGATCGATCGAATCAACGCCGTAAAGAATCTTCAGCTCAAATAGATGATGCTTCTTATACTGGCGAACCATATCGGGCGGTAATTTTTGCCCAGTCAGCGATTCGAGTACCTCTGTCAGCGGGCGCTTCGATTTGCGCACTTCACTGAGGGCTTTTTGCATCTGTTCTGGGTTAACATAACCCGATTGAACCAACTTATTGCCAAAAGGCGAAAACTGGTTGCGCAGAGCGACTGCCCTAGATACTTTTGACGATACATATTTATTCATCAAAAATTGTCAATACACCTTTACATTATTTATTTTTCCCAAAAGCTTTAGTTAAATTTCATTTCTTCGTATTTCTCTGTTACATTTTGTTTTAGTAGTAATTGAGATTATTCAACTGGAGACAAGGCAAGTAAAAATAGATATTATTACCAATAAAGTCAAACCCAAGACCATAATTGAGATAAGAAAAAGTAGATAAGCTCAAAAAGCTAACGTCAACTACTAAATGAAGGCCGTCTCTTATATTTAGAGTAAGTATCCTATGATTGAAGATCCAAATCAGCCACAAGAGTCTACCGAAAAAGTAGAGGAAACCTCAAACACTTCTAATTCAACAGTTACAGAAAGTCAATCGGAAATCGAAGATAACTCAACATCGATCGCCAATGAATCAACAGCCACCTCTGAAACCGAAACTGTTGCAGAAGGAAATAATATATCAGCAGAACTGTCTTCAGAGGATGTAGAGGATATACAACAGGCAAATGCTGCCTTACAAGAGCAACTCAAACAAGAAAAAGAGCAAAAAGACGCTCTCAAAAGCCAATACGTGAGAATTGCTGCCGACTTTGATAATTTCCGCAAGCGCACTAGCAACGAAAAAGAAGAGCTAGAGTCTCAGGTAAAGAGAAAAACGATCGAAGAAATATTGCCAATAGTGGACAACTTTGAAAGAGCGAGATCTCAGATCAAACCTTCTAACGACGGGGAGATGGGAATTCATAAAAGCTATCAGGGAGTGTATAAAAATCTGGTAGATACTCTCAAGCGCCTCGGAGTTTCCGCAATGCGTCCCGAAGGACAACCTTTCGATCCGAATTTTCACGAAGCCTTGCTCCAAGAACAAACAAATGAATATCCAGAAGGAACAGTAATCGAGCAATTGGTGCGAGGATATTTGCTTGGCGAGCGAGTATTGCGTCACGCTAAGGTAAAAGTCTCTATTGCCTCTGAAGACATGGCAGCCTCGGAGGAAGAGGAAGCCATATCTGAAGAAAACCAAGCAAATATACAAGAAAACTGAGGAGCGCGGGCAAGAAAGTCGATCGGCAATAATGTTTAAGACATGAAAGTTGCGATCTACCACTACCAAGTGGTAGAGCCTAAAAAAACTGAAAACGCAATTTAATCCGATCGACAAGTTTAATATTCAAGCTGAAAGGTGGGATTTGGCAATTACAAACAACTTAGTCTAAATTGATAATGATATAAGCTTTTACTGCCACTACCTATGGGAAAAGTCATTGGTATAGACTTGGGGACAACTAATAGTTGCGTTGCCGTACTAGAAGGGGGAAAACCACTAGTCATAACCAACGCAGAGGGAGGACGCATCACCCCTAGTATGGTAGGATTTGATAAAAATAAAGTCCGCCTGGTAGGTCAAGTAGCCAAACGCCAAGCGGTAATGAACCCCTTTAATACTGTTTACAGCATTAAACGCTTTATTGGACGTCGATGGGAAGATACGGAGGTGGAGCGCGATCGAGTTCCTTACAAATGCGTTAAAGGTCGTGACAATACTGTAGACGTCGAAATTCAAGAGCGCAAATACACTCCTCAAGAAATATCCGCCATTATTCTGCAAAAGCTTAAGGCTGATGCCGAGCAATTTTTAGGAGAACCAGTAACTCAAGCCTTAATTACAGTTCCAGCATATTTTACGGACGCTCAACGACAAGCAACTAAAGATGCTGGCACGATCGCCGGTTTAGAAGTACTGCGAATTATCAACGAACCTACAGCAGCAGCTTTAGCTTATGGACTAGACAAACAAGACGTCGAACAGCAAATATTGGTATTTGACTTGGGGGGAGGAACTTTCGACGTTTCAATTCTGCAGCTGGGAGATGGAGTATTTGAAGTAAAAGCCACTTCTGGTAACAATCATTTGGGTGGAGATGATTTTGATAATGTTATTGTTGCCTGGATGGTCGAAAAGTTCCAGGAACTAGAAGGAATAGATCTCAATAATGATAAGATGGCGCTTCAGCGCCTGCGAGAAGCAGCAGAAAAAGCCAAAATCGAACTCTCAAGCACTGTTACTACTTCCATAAATTTACCCTTTATTTCCGCAGATGAGACTGGGCCAAAGCATCTAGAAATGCAACTGTCTAGATCTGAATTCGAGCAATTGGCAAGCGAGTTAATAGAGGCAACAATTTCTCCCATAAAACAAGCTCTCAAAGATGCCGAATTAGAAGCAGAAGACATCGATCGCATTATCTTAGTTGGAGGCTCCACTCGCATTCCAGCAGTTCAAAAAGCTATTGAAGATTTATTTAACAAACCTCCAGAAAGGGGAGTCAATCCTGACGAAGCAGTAGGATTGGGAGCGGCAATTCAAGGAGGTATTTTAGGAGGAGAAGTAGACGATCTACTTCTATTGGACGTAACTCCATTATCTTTAGGTATCGAAACTTTAGGAGAGGTATTCACAAAAATTATCGATCGCAATACCACTATTCCAACTAGCAAGTCTGAAATATTTTCTACTGCTATTGACGGACAAACATCAGTAGAAATTCACGTTCTTCAAGGAGAACGCGCCATGGCTATTGATAATATCAGTTTGGGAAAATTCGTACTTACTGGTATTCCTATGGCTGCGCGAGGTATACCTCAAATTGATGTAAGATTTGAAATAGATGTCAATGGAATTTTAAAAGTTTCTGCTATTGACTTGGGTACTAATAGAGAGCAAAGCATTCGGATTTCTAATACAGGAAATCTCAATTCTAATGAAGTAGAAAGGATGCGACAAGAGGCAGAAAAATATGCTGCTTTTGACCAGAAACAAATAGAATTGACAAAATTAAAGAACGAAGCTCAGGCTCTATTATACGACTACGAACAACAAGAACAAGATCGAAAAGACATCGAAGACGTAATTCCGGAAAAAGTTAGATTAGAAGTCCAGGAGAAAAAAGAACTTTTAGAAATAGGAATTGAAAATCATTCCATCGAGATAGAACAGTTTAAGAACGTCATAGAAGACTTTAAAAAAGCTGCTTTTAAAGCTGGTGAAATGCACTATACTGGGAAAAATAAACAAGAAGAAAAGCAGCCGGAAAAAGTTGAAGATGAAGAATTAAGAAGCATTGAACAAGAAATTCTGACTGGGTTAAGCGAAAAATTAACTATTGCTAGCTCGCCGCCGCCTCAAATAGAGAAAAAATTAGAGCTTGAAGACGATGATGAAAAAATTCTGACTGGCTTAATTGAAGAATTGACTAATATAAAATCGCCAATTCAAATAGATGGTAACTTGGAGTTTGAAGACGACGAAACTATTGTCAGTGAAAGCGATATCGACTACGAAGCTGTTGACTGAGAAGTTTTTTATGACCATATATTAGTCCCTCGTAATGGAGCAACTAATATTTTATTCTTGACCAGAGATAATGTTGTAGCCACAGGCAATTTTTATACTCAGCTAATCGATCGCGTTAAACTATTAGCAAAACTAGATATTATTTCTGCGATAAATACGCGGAAGATCTCTTAGTTTTATAGGAAAAAACTAATAAGATTCATTTGCCTAGTTTCACAGACGATCGCATTTTAGGAGAGAGAAAACTTTGCCACATACAATTGTTACCGAAATTTGCGAAGGAGTAGCAGATTGCGTTGATGCTTGTCCTGTAGCCTGCATTCACCCAGGTCCTGGAAAAAATGCTAAAGGAACTGATTGGTACTGGATAGGTGCGAACCGTTCGCTTTAAATGAGTAGTAACACTCAGGGACAAGCGGCTAACGGTTAAGAAAAGTTACTTTGTAACAAAAATTAACGTTAGACAACTTAGATTTCGTGTTGGTGAGAGAGTAATCTCAAGTCCAACCCCCTGGATGCAAGGGTGAAAGCGCATCCCCACCGATATGAAGTGGTATCTCATGTTTGGTGAAGCGGGATGTTAAAAGGTGGTAACTCAAAACCTGATTGGGAATCCCATCGAAGCAGCTAGCTATGAGTAGGAGACAAACTTCTGTTTGAATCGTCGTCATACCAAACCAGCCAAAACAGGTTGATAGGCTGGGAACAAAAGTTCAAAGGGTCAAGAAATAGGTAGTCGATTTTGCCTATTTAAAAGAAGTACATATCTATCCCTGTACTTTGGCATCCAATAACAACCCTCGGCGAATAGGAAGACTCTAAGGTTAGAAACCAACGAAATCTAGGAACGGGATAACCCTAATAAGGTTCTCAATTTGGTCGATTTAATTGAGTAGTAACCAGCGCAAGCCTTGTTAGGGAAGGATAGGGTCAAAAGCGAATGCCCGAAGTAATGTTCGGGATATGCCAACAGACCCACGGTGAGATGAAAGATAAAGTCTAGAGTAAAAGTAAAGTTATGAACACGGATACACCGATGTATGAATGGAATACTCTCCCCTGGCGACAGCTAGAAAAGCGAGTATTCAAGCTTCAAAAAAGAATTTATCAAGCCTCTCTTCGTGGAGATGTCAAAGTAGTTCGCAGACTCCAAAAACTTCTGATTAGCTCGTGGTCAGCTAAAGCAATTGCAGTCCGAAAAGTAACCCAGGATAACCAAGGGAAGAAAGCGGAGCGCCCGCTCGGAGGTTGCCTCCGAGCAAGGACGCACCAAGCAACGGCAGGGGTTGATGGTATTAAATCATTAAGCCCCAAGAAAAGAATGGAATTGGTTAATAGACTGAAAGTAAACGGCAAATCCAAGCCTAATCGCAGAATTTGGATACCAAAACCAGGCAAAGGGTCGCGCCCGCTCGGAGGTTACCTCCGAGTAAGGACGCACCAAGCAGCTGAAAAACGCCCCTTGGGGATTCCCACGATAGAAGAAAGAGCTAAACAGGCTTTAGCTAAAATGGCTCTAGAACCTGAATGGGAATCAAAATTTGAAGACAACTCATACGGATTCAGACCTGGACGTTCCTGTCACGATGCAATAAGTGCAATCCACAAAGCTTTATGTCAAAAACCAAAATATATCCTAGATGCGGATATAACCAAATGTTTTGACAAAATTGACCATCAAAAACTATTAGAGAAAATCAACACATTCCCCAAACTCAGAAGACAGATAAAAGTCTGGCTGAAATCAGGGGTAATGGATAAGGGTAGGCTATCCCCTACTCAAGAAGGAACGCCACAGGGAGGAGTGGTGTCCCCATTACTAGCAAATATCGCCTTACACGGAATGGAAGACTTTATTAAAGATTGTTTTCCAGAAAAAGAGGGATATAAACACGGAAAATACTGGAATAGACCAACCCCCAACATAATAAGATATGCTGACGACTTCGTTGTTTTACATAAAGACATAGAAGTAATACAGCAATGTAAATCTCTAATAGAAACATGGCTACATGATATAGGTCTACAACTAAAATCAGAGAAGACCAGAATAAGTCACAGTCTAGAAAAATACAACGGAAATCTAGGATTTAATTTTCTAGGGTTCCACATTCAACACTATAAGGTTGGAAAATACAAATCTGGACTCAACTCAAAAAGGAAACCTCTGGGACATAAGCTAAAAATTAAACCTTCAAAAGAAAGTATTAAGCTACATCTAAAGAAAATTGAAGAAGTAATCGATAAACATCGGGCATCTAAACCCGAAACAATTGTCGGGCTACTGAATCCGATTATCAAAGGATGGAGTAATTACTTTAGTGGAGCAATAAGTAGCGAGACATTCAGGCTAGTAGACCACCTAACATATCAAAAACTCAGAAGATGGGCGAACAGGAGACACCCAAATAAAGGGAAAAAATGGGTTAAAGATAAATATTGGAAATCTGTAAATAACCGAAACTGGGTCTTCTGTGAAACTTATGAAAATAAAATCACCTATTCACTTACTAATCACTCGGATACCAAAATAATCCGACACGTGAAGGTTAAAGGAAATAAATCTCCTTTCGACGGTGACTTTATCTACTGGAGTAAAAGATTAAGGCAATACCCTGAAACTTCCACAAGAATAAAAACATTACTTAAGAAGCAAAAGGGTAAATGCACAATATGCAAGTTATCATTCACCAGCCAAGATATTCTGGAAATCGACCACATAAAACCCAAAAGTCAGGGCGGTAATGATACTTATAAGAACCTGCAACTACTACACAGACATTGCCACGACATCAAAAGCACTTGGGATTACATCGAGTGGAAAGAACAGAGGTATTCGTGTCAAGAATCATCTCATTGAGGAGCGCAGTGACGAGAAATTGTCATGCTGCGTTCTGTAGTCGAGTTAGGAAGGTGACTTCCTAGCTTAGATAACACTTCGCAACCTGCATTGATTGCGGAATTTGCTTGCAAGTCTGTCCAGTAGAAGGAGCTATTCTTCCAGAAGAAAGACCAGATTTACAAAAAACACCACAGTAGAGAAGTTCTAGAAAAAGTCTGTTGTTGGGAGATAGGTATCTATCAAGTGACATACTCCCGCACTGAATCAAAGATTACAGTGCAGGCTTCTTGCCAAATCCAGCCAACGCTTCGGATATTAAGCAAGCTTTATTTTAAGTCCACGGAATGCCCTACCCCTTGACCCACGCTGACCTTAACAGGTACAGACGTGGGGACATCGAAGCTTTAAGCTAAGAACCAATACCAACTATCTAGTAGCCAATGGAAAATTTGTTAGAAGTTCAAGATGTATATGCTGGCTATATAAAAGATTTAAATATTCTCCAAGGGATTAACTTTACAATTGCGCCAGGAGAGTTAGTAGCAGTAATAGGACCTAACGGTGCTGGGAAGTCAACTCTGGCAAAAACTATTTTTGGACTGTTGACCCCCAATAAAGGCAAAATTATTTTTAAAAACGAGAATATTGCCGGTCAAAAGTCCGATCGAATAGTTCGTCGCGGAATGTGTTATGTCCCTCAAATCTCTAATGTATTTCCCACTCTTTCGGTAGAAGAAAACCTAGAAATGGGAGCTTTTATCAGTCAAGGTTCTTTGCGAAAAGAAAAAGAAAGAATATATACTATGTTTCCCAAGTTAGCACAGAGACGCAAACAACAAGCAGGTACCCTTTCTGGAGGAGAGCGTCAGATGTTGGCAATGGGAAGAGCATTAATGCTCGATCCAGATTTACTACTGTTAGATGAGCCTTCAGCAGCTTTGTCCCCGATTCTAGTACATGACGTATTCGAGCAAATTAAAGGGATTAATCAAAGCGGAAAAGCAATAGTTTTAGTAGAACAAAATGCTAAAAAAGCCTTATTAATGGCAGATCGGGGTTACGTATTAGAAAGCGGACGCGATCGCTTCTGCGGCACTGGGTCAGAATTGTTAAACGATCCCAAAGTAGCCGAACTTTACTTAGGAGGCGCTTATCGCCCTACAGAATAGAAGTGCTTCATTAACTAACTTTATAAGTTGTAAGATAAAAAACAAAATCGTGTACGATCGGAGCATGGGAGCAAGCCCTTAACCTAGATGGCAAAAGTTAAGTTACAAGGTATCACGCGCAAATTTGGTAATGTTAGCGCAATAGAAAATATTAGCTTAGAAATTGCCGACGGGCAGTTTTGCGTTTTAGTTGGGCCATCAGGATGTGGAAAATCAACAATTTTGCGGGCGATCGCTGGTTTAGAATCAGTAACAGCAGGAAAAATTTACATCGGAGATACCTTAGTCAATCAGGTTCCAGCAAGAGCTAGGGACGTAGCAATGGTGTTTCAGAATTATGCACTCTATCCCCACATGAGTGTAGAGCAAAACCTAGCTTTCGGGCTGCGAATGCGCAAGTTAGATGAGAAGATAATAGGCGAGCGCGTAGAAACAGTGGCGAGAATACTCGATATCGAACACCTATTGAGGCGCAAACCCAAACAACTATCTGGAGGACAACAGCAACGGGTAGCTTTGGGAAGAGCGATCGCTCGTCAACCTAAAGTATTTTTACTCGACGAACCCCTATCAAATTTAGACGCTCAATTGCGGGACGACACTAGAGCAGAATTAAAACAGCTCCACGCTAGGCTGGGTATAACCACTATATACGTCACTCACGATCAAGTAGAAGCAATGACCCTAGCTGACAAAATTGTAGTGCTAAATGGTGGTAAAATTCAGCAAATTGCTTCTCCACAAGATATTTACACTTATCCAGCTAATCGAATGGTAGCTACTTTTCTAGGTAGTCCGCCAATGAATATACTTCCCGTAACCTATACTAAGGGCAATTTCCTACTTCACAAACAGTCTTTGCCTGTAAAAGCTAATATGGAGGAGAAACTGCAGCCCCGTGAAGGTCAAGCTTTCGATTTAGGTATTCGTCCAGAACATATCGTTATTGCATCCCATATTGCCTCTCACAAGCATAAAGAAGACACAGATGAGTCTACAAATCATTTCGCTCAACTGAAATTAATTGTAGATGTAGTCGAACCTCTAGGAAGGGAAACTTTAGTGAGAGGAACTTTACCTGGATGTAGCGTACCTCTAAATCTTCACGCTCCTGCTTATTGGCGCGGATATCCAGGCGATCGCCTCACAGTACAACTAGATTTGGATCAGCTCTTTATCTTTGATGCCAAAACGGGAAAAATTATCTATCCAAAAAATGAGAGCTTCTATTAAAGACGAAATTATTTACATTAACTGCGAAGACCTTCCCCATTACAAAAAAGGCGGCTCGATCGTTCGCAATAGCTATTTTTGGTCATTAAAATCTATTTCCTGCTATTGTGTCAGAGGTAAGGATTGGGAATACGATCGCGATGTCTGGGTTGCTCTCTCGAGAATGCTAAATTCCTTCAGTCAGTCAGGATATTTAAGCGCTGTCGAAACTATTCTCGAATTTCCTCCCACACAACAAATTCCTTCAATTCTGCGATCTGTTTCCACTTGGCTTTGATATGAATTCCGTTTAATTAATCATAAATACCGTAACAGCAATGGGGAGACGGGGAGACGGGGCGATCGGGAAACACAATAAAAATGAGTTAACAAACAGAAAACTTAATCTCCCCGTCCCCCAGTCCCCCACTCTCCCCATACCTCAAATTTATCAGTACTGGAGTACCAATAAAAGTCACAATTATACTTTTGTAGCTCTCAAAAATGCCAAATTCTAAAAAAAATTGCTCTAATCTACATAAAATAGACGTTTCAGGGCTCTATATTGGGCAAGTAGAGCTAAGAACGATCCAGTAAAACTTCGAGTCTATGGGTAGTTCAGCTATTTATAATGCAAAATACTCTATAATTGGCTCACTTCGGAGTGCGAAGGTAAAGCTCAATAGAGCAAAAACAACTAAAACAAAGGAGATTTAGGATGAATAAAGGAGAATTAGTAGATAAGGTTGCTCAAAAAGCCACTGTTACTAAAAAACAAGCAGATGCGGTGATTACTGCTGCGATCGAAACGATCATGGAAGCAGTCTCCGAAGGCGATAAAGTGACCTTAGTAGGCTTTGGCTCCTTTGAAAGAAGGCATCGTAAAGAAAGGGAAGGACGCAATCCCAAAACAGGTGAAAAGATGGAAATCCCTGAAACTATGGTTCCAGCTTTTTCTGCTGGAAAGCTTTTCAAGGAAAAAGTAGCGCCCAAGAAGGCCGGAGACGAGTAACAAAAGTCACTTTGAAACGGCCTAGCCACGGAGGGAATTTAGCTTGGGCAGCTTCAGTTGCAGGCTGTCAGGCATCCCTTATTGTTGATTTTTCTGCCAGTATCAACCCGTTGGGGCCGCCAAAAAGCGCGATCGAGGCGATTAGTAGAAGTCTGTCGGAATTAAGTTCCTATCCAGACCCTAACTACTCGAGATTGCGCTTCTCTTTGGCTCGATGGCACCAACTAGCGCCAGAGTGGATTTTGCCTGGGAATGGCTCAGCCGAGTTATTAACCTGGGCAGCTTGGGAATTATCCCAATGTGAAACTACTTACTTAATAACGCCTGCTTTTGGCGACTACTGGAGAGCGCTGTCTGCGTTTAACGGAAAAGTATATAAGTGTTCGCTAAATTTAGTCGCCAAAGATTTATCTGAGGTTATTGGAAAAACTCAAGGAACAAAAAACAAAGGACTGCTATTGAATAACCCTCACAATCCAACTGGTAAGCTCTTTACAAGAGAAACAATTTTGCCGTATTTAGAAGAGTTTGCCTTGGTGGTGATAGATGAGGCATTTATGGACTTTTTAGTGCCACAAGAGCAGGAAAGTTTAATCTCAGTAGTTCGCGATTATCCTAACTTGGTAATTCTCCGATCGCTCACCAAATTTTACAGTTTGCCAGGGTTGCGCCTAGGCTACGCGATCGCCCATCCAGATAGACTCAAACGCTGGCAGTCGTGGCGCGATCCTTGGCCTGTTAACGTCCTAGCTGCGGCGGCTGGCATTGCTGTTATTTCAGATAAAGATTTTCAAAAAGCTACTTGGGACTGGTTAATTCCCACAAGAGCGGAGTTATTTGCTGGTTTAGCCTCTTTACCAGGATTGCAACCACAACCAGGAGCCGCTAACTTTTTATTAGTGAGTACAGAACAACCCAGTTCCCAATTACAAGAAAAACTGCTGAAAAATAACCGAATTTTAATCCGCGACTGCCTTAGTTTTCCTGAATTGGGAGATCGTTACTTTCGCGTAGCAATTCGCTCTCAAAAAGAGAATTACAGCCTCATAGAAGGTTTAGCAGCTATCTTTTAAATAAAAGCATCATGGCAGTAGATTACGATCTCGTTATTATTGGAGCCAGTCCAGAAGGAATTTTTGCCGCCGCTACTGCTGCTAGTCTTAATGCTCGCGTTGCCCTAGTAGAACAACCTTTTAAGGGGCATCTGAGTCGATCTGACGCAATCTACAGTCGCACTCTTACCCGAGCAATTGGTTTCTCCAAGCAGTTTAAAGACGTTAGTGAATGTGGTTGGTTTTCTTTTTCGAGCAATTCAGAAATAACCCCAACGCCTTCGATTCAATTAGGGGAGGTACAATCTTGGGCAAAACAGGTACTTTGCTACCAAGCAGAATATAATTCTCTGGCGATTTTAGCCTCCCTTGGAGTGGATGTAATTATGGGGAGCGGTTCTTTTTGCGAACTTCCCCGCCAAGCTTTTATAGTAAAAGAGCGTCGCCTCAGATCGCGAGCCTATCTCATTGCTACTGGTTCGGCTCCCACTATTTTAGATCTAGACACCCTAGAACAAATTGGCTATCTTACTACTGCCGATCTTTGGCAAGAAAATAACTTAGAGTCAATAGGCGATCGCTTGGCTATTTTGGGGGAAACTCCGATCGCTGTGGAATTAGCACAAAATTTTGCCAGATTAGGAAAGGATATATATATAATTTCAGAGAGCCAGAGGATTTTACCAGCAGAAGACCCAGAAGTCTCCCAGCTAATTCAAGCAGTATTAGAAGCAGAAGGAGTTAAAATTCTTACCGCTTCTCCAGTGACCCAAGTGAAATCGATCGAGCGCAAAAAATGGGTACAAGCAGGCGATCGGGCTGTTGAAGTAGATGAAATAATACTCGCACTGGGGCGATCGCCGAATATTCAAGGTCTAAACTTAGAAAAAGTTGACGTTAAGTTTGGAATAAGGGGCATTAAGCTCAATAAAAAACTGCAAACTACTAATCCTCGAATTTATGCCTGTGGAGACGTTGCTGGGGGCTACCAATTCCTTCACATAGCACAATATGAAGCAAGTATTGCTGTAAAAAATGCCTTGTTTGCTCCCTACTTTCACGTAGATTACCGCACTATTCCCTGGGCAATTTTTACCACTCCTCAATTGGGAAGAGTAGGAATGACAGAAGCCCAAGCGAGAAAGCGCTATGGTAAGGATGTTTTTGTCGTGCGGCAATATTTTAAGAGCATTACTTTTGCACAGGTCTTAGGTGAAAATACGGGGTTTTGTAAATTAGTAGTCCGCAGTAACGGAGAAATTTTAGGCGCTCACCTCGTTGGGTCAGAAGCAGCAGAATATATAGGCACGATCGCCCTAGCACTCCAACAGAAAATTAAGCTAAGGGCGATCGCCAATCTCTTCAGCCCTTTTCCTACTCTCTCAGATATACTTAATAAAAGTGCCAGGGAATGGCAGAGAGCGAATCTCAATCGAAATAAAACTTTGCATAACTTTCTGAAAAGTTTATTCATCTGTCGGCGCAACTGGTCTTCTTGAAAACCAAACTTACTTAAATAGAGAGACTTGGTACTTGAATTGGAATTGGGTAAATTTGCGGGCAAAATCTAAGTAAATTAGCGGATAACACTTAATAAAGATTAAAAATATAATTAAGTAGAATACTCTTAAGTCCTCGCTCTCTCTAATTTGACAACAGTGAAGATTTAAGAGTATCAGTTTTAGAAAGGAAGTTTATGTCAAAAAGATAATTATTTATGAATAATGCTATCGACTCTTCAAACAAAAAACTCGATAGTCAATTAAATTACCTCAAGCAAGAGCAATTTACAGGACTAATCGATATTAAGTCTAACACTGAAGTTCAGTGGAAAATATACTTGTGCCTGGGTCGTATAGTTTGGGCTGACGGAGGTCCTCATGCTTATCGCTCTTGGATTAGATTATTAAAAAAACACTGTCCCAAAATCGATCTATCAAATAAATTTATTAATAATAGTAAAAAATGTGAATGCTGGAAGTATCGAATTCTGACTTTTTTATGGGAACGGAACAAAATTACACAAGAACAATTAACAGCAATAATTAAAAATAAAATTGTTGAAGTCATGTTTGACCTACTGCAAGAAGAAACAACAGAATCGTTGCAGTATTCATATAGACCTACTTCTGCTGATTTTCTTTTAGCATCGGGATTAAAAATTTCCCTGACTCTCCTCGATATAGAAGAAATTTTCCAAAAAACTCAGCGAAGTCAACAAAATTGGTCGGAGTATTGTCAAAAAACTGTTAATTGTTTCTCTCCTAATCTAGCTCCACAAATAAAAGACAAAGAAAAACTAAAACAAGAAGTTCCAACTAAAGTTTATGAAAATTTTGTCAAACTGATTGATGGCAAGCAAACTCTGAGAGATTTAGCGGTTATCCTGAATCAGGAAGTACAACGCTTAACTTGTTCTCTGATTCCCTATATTCAAAAAGAATTGCTAGAGTTAATAACTATTCCCGATATCAAACAAGATAACACTTCGGCTGTTAACTCTTCTTCTGGTTCAAAAACCTCTTCCAAATCGGCTTCTAGATATAAACCACTGATTGTTTGTATAGATGATAGTCCTCAAATTATCAAAGTAATGGAGACAATTATTAGAAATGCGGGCTATCGATTTATAGGTATTGAACAAGCGTTACAAGCTATCCCCACATTAGTTTCATCTAGTCCAGATCTGATTTTTCTAGATATAGGAATGCCTATTGTTAACGGTTACGAAATATGTAACCAACTGCGACGAGTTTCTAAGTTGAAAAATATACCAGTTATAATGCTCACAGGTCAAGATGGTATTATAGATCGAGTCAGAGCTAAAGTTGCTGGGGCTTCTGATTTTCTCTCTAAACCAATAGATACTTCCAAAATACTCAACACCGCAGAAGCATTTTTGTCTGTAACTCAAGAAAATTAGAGAAAAACTATATAATAATCTGTCGTGACCAAAATCTTAATTACATGAAAGGGTTGTTTATAGTTTTTGAAGGAGTCGATGGTTCGGGAAGCTCTACACAAGCACTTCTATTAAAAGATTATGTTCTAGCTAGAGGTTGTCGCACAGTACTCAGTCCAGAACCTTCAAATGGACCTATAGGCAACTTAATTAGACAAATCATGAAAAAACGAGTTATCCTGACTCGGGACAGTCAAAGATTTGACGAGCAAATGGCTTATTTATTTGCAGCCGATCGTCACGATCATTTATATAACGATATTGATGGTGTATTTAAATTAGTGAACGATGGGTATCACGTTATCACTACCAGATATTATTTTTCTTCTCTAGCTTATAATTGCCGCAGCCGAGATGATTGGGAATTTATTAGTAGTTTAAATCAAAAATTTCCCAATCCCGATTTGGTTATTTATATTGACATTCCCCTCGAAGTTTCTTTGCAAAGGTTAAGCGATCGCTCCCTTAAAGAAGTATACGAAAATAAAGATAAACTTACTCAAGTTAGACAAAATTATCAAAATATATTCGCTAAATATAAAGGTTTATTTTTGCAAGTTAATGGAACTGAAACTGTAAATAAAATTCACCAACATATAGTTGATTTTCTGAAGGATAATTTTGCAGAAAAAATAGATATCTAGCGAATATTGATATTCAACACTTTTTCAGCAAACCCTGGATAAACTCTAGCAGAAAAAATTCACAGCAAAAAAGCCTCCCAATTGGGAGGCTTTTTATTTAACTAGACTTTAGCCTATTAGCCTTCGATGGAAGGAGCGGTTAAAGCAACTGGAGTTGCTTCGTTGCTAGCTAGGTCTAAGGGGAAGTTGTGTGCGTTACGCTCGTGCATTACTTCAAAACCGAGGTTAGCGCGGTTGAGGATGTCAGCCCAG
>JASJDA010000348.1 GCA_030065755.1 Prochloraceae cyanobacterium
GCATTTCCAGACCCGCTAGCATTGCGATTAGAAGTAAGGCTGCTAACGTCTGCTGACGAGGCTAAAAACACCAAAGGAATAGCTTTAATCAACATATGCGAGAGAGAGTGAAGAGCGATAGCTACATAGTGAGTTTTAACAGTAATCAGTAATCAGTAATCAGTAATCAGTTATGTGCTATTTTTGGGATGAAAAGTCCCCTACAACTATTACGTAGAACGAATCAGAGCGTGGTTTAAATCCATTACTGAAACCGTGATAATGCGTGACTGTTGACTGATGACTGATTTAACGGGAGCATCAGGGTCTTCTACCTTGATTTGTTCGATTTCTTTGAGATAAAATTCCCCGTCCTTTTTGTAAAGGAGGTCAAATTTTTGATAGTGAATTTCACCTTTAACCACCAGGCGCTCGCCTTTAATGGGAAGACTATTTTGGGTTTTCACCCAAATAGTATTTGTATTGTCTTGTAATTGATAGGCTCCACTATCTAAAAAAGCAACTATTTTAACTACCTTACCTTCTATATAAACCGTAGAATTTAGATTGGGTTTTTTAGAGAGGGCACTAATTTCTAAGATATTTCTTTTATAGAGATTAATAGGATTTGAGCTCTTCTTGACCATTGGAGCACAGCCGATTAATACTCCTAAAATTAGTGAGAGTAAACCCCAGCCCCCGAGTCTATAATTTGCTAGCATTATTTCTTAATCAGTGAGGGCCAATTTGGTGATTCCTATAATAAATTATTTGCTCAATCAGTTCAAGAAAAAATCGTATGCTTTTAGTTAATTAAAAATATATGCAAATATATTCATAAATATTCATTTATTGCTAAAATAGAAGTGTAAAGCAATAAATATACTGGATGAAGTTGTCTGAATATGCAAAAAAATTGGGAATCAGTTATACGACCGCATGGCGAATGTGGAAGAAAGGGGTCACAATAATTCTATTTTTATATAGAGAACCCTTTTTCTTATAATGCATGTCTCTTCGCAAATAACTTATCGGTATAGAAGGGTTCTCTATATAAAAATAAATACATCCTTTGGGGAACTCGATGCCTATCAATTACCCAGTGGTACTATTATTGTAAAAGATGATGAGTACTCGACAACAAAATTAGCTGAAACTGTTTGCATATATGCGAGAGTATCAAGTTCTGAGAACAAAGATAACTTAAAAAGACAATCTCAGAGATTAAAAGATTATGCCCTCGCAAAAGGCTATAAAATATATAAAGTAGTCGAAGAAATAGGGAGTGGATTAAACGATAACAGAAAAAAGTTACTAACTATATTAGCTGACGATAAATTTACCGTTTTGTTAGTGGAGCATAAAGACCGATTAACTAGATTTGGAGCTAACTATATACAATTGTTATTGACTCAAACTGGTAGGAGATTAGAAATAGTAAATGGAGCGGATAACGATAAAGACGATTTGATGACAGATTTCGCTTCGGTAATTACCTCTTTCTGTTCTAGATTATATGGTTTGAGAAGAGCCAAAAGAAAAACAGAGAAGATTATCGCCGAACTTGAAAGTAGTAATGGAGATGATTAATGAAGTTAGTAGAGAGACACATCATTAAAAGAGGTCATAAATTTTTTGATGAGTGTGACTCTCTATGTTTTGTTTCTAAAAATCTCTATAATTTAGCTAATTATAATATTCGTCAAGGCTTTATTTATGCTAAGACTTACTCGAACTCTAATTTATTAGATAAAGCTTTAAAGCCGACAAAAGAATATAAAGCATTACCAGCTAAAGTCGCTCAACAAGTATTAAGAGTCTTAGAACGAAACTGGTCTACTTTCTTTGCGGCACTATCAGAATGGAAGGTATCGCCAGAGAAATTTACAGGTTATCCAAAGCTACCAAAGTATAAGGATAAGCAAAAAGGGCGAAATATTGTTGTTTATACTAAACAAGCAATAAGTAAAGTGTGGCTAAAAAAAGGAGTGATAGCTCCCTCTAAAACTCACATAAAAATTCCGACTAAAATAGCTTCAGTTGCTATCAATGAAGTCAGAATAATCCCTAATACTGATTGTTATATTGTGGAGGTTGTTTATGAGAAACTAATGACCAATACCAATGAAAAAAGTAAAGCTATAGCCAGTATAGATTTAGGATTGAATAATTTAATGGCGCTAACTTCAAATCAATCGGGTTTTCAACCAGTTTTGATTAACGGGCGACCTTTAAAAAGTATCAATCAATTCTATAACAAGAAAAAAGCTACTCTTCAAGAACAATTACCGAAGTTTATCTATAATTCTAAAAGGATACTTAGATTAACTCGCCGTCGCAATCAAAAGATTAACAATTACTTACATCAAGCTAGTAGTCGGATTGTTAAGATTCTGCGAGATTGCTCGATTGCCACCTTGGTAATAGGTCAAAACAAACAGCAAAAACAATCGATTAATATTGGAAAGACTAACAATCAAAACTTTGTCAATATCTCGCATTCTAAACTGATTGCACAATTGACTTATAAGTGTGAATTGGTAGGAATAAAAGTTATTCTGACCGAAGAGTCTTATACCTCAGCAAGTAGTTTTTTAGACAGGGATCCAATTCCCGTTTATGGCGACGAGAAAGCTAAATTAATTAAATTTAGTGGCAAAAGAGTAAAGCGCGGATTGTATCGAAGCAGTACGGGAAAATCAATTAACGCCGACGTTAATGCCAGTTACAATATTTTGCGAAAAGTATTCCCAAAAGCCTTTGGCGATGGGATAGAGAGCTGTTTAGTTCAGCCCAGGTTGGTCACACCAACTAAAGAAAAGATGAAGGAAGAGGCTGAAATGCCTTTCATGGCGATGTAATATTTGCTTATATTTTTTCTAACTATAAGACCCCCGCAAGCATGGCGGTATGCGTTATCAGTGGGTTCAATCCCCTGCCTATAGCCGTCACTGTTGCCCTGTTGCCTATTCCCTAAATCATCTTCGGACGATCGCAAGCAATTATTCGAGATCGCATCAAATAACTTTATGCAAAAACAAAATTAGCTGTCTGTAAATCTGCAGCAGAGATGCCGAGGAAAATTGCTACGTTAGTACCAGCAACTCCCAGTACGGCATTACCCCCATCTTGGTTAAATGTGAGGTCAGCTCGAGTAAAACCAGCAATACCAATTACATCGGTAGCAAGTTCGAGATCTGTAATCGTATTGACTGCGTTGGGTAATTCCAGATCGACCACCCAGAATTGTTCGACACCTTCGCCACCTGTTATAGTGTTGCCACCGCCAGTACCAGCGAAAAACCGATCGTCTCCAACTCCGCCGAGTGCGCGATCGCCGCTACCGAGGGAGAAAGTATCGTTACCTTCGTTACCATAGAGACGGTTGTTTCCACCACCAACAGAAGCTTCAATAGTGTCGTTACCGCCACCGCCAAAAGCGCGATCTCCAGTACCAACTACAATTTCATCGTCGCCAACACCGCCATAGAAACGATTGCTACCGCTACCAACAGCACCTTCAATAGTATCGTTCCCCTGACCGCCAAAAACCCCATCGTTTTTAGTGGGAAGCACTTCGTCATTCCCGCTACCTGTATAAATGCGGTTTTTACACCTAGTAGGAACAGAAGTCGTACTGATATCGACCGTATCTGCACCAGCCCCAGTAAAGACAAAATCTTGAATGCCGTCAATAGTTTGGGGGTCGGTACCAGCATCGAAGTTATCCCTATTATTACTTCCAAAGACTAACTCTTGCGGGGCTGGATTTCGAGGATCGTAACTGGTTGGTTCGATCGCTATAGGTGTATCAAAGCTATTAGCAATATTTTCCCAAGGAACAAATTTAAAGTTGGTGTTGAAGTTTTGATATTCGTCTAAATCTACAGGGTCGAGGAAAACTGTTTGCGCTTCGTTAGATCCGTCTTGAGTTACAAATAAACCAGAGGGGTAGGCACTTCCTAACCCAGTACTGATAACATCTGCGCCATCAGACTCTTCAACCCCATCTATGCCGTTATTTTTACCGACAAAAAAGCTACCGAGATAGCTATTACTTCCTTGTCGATCGTAGACGGTAAAGGTACTGTTGCCTTGACTAGAAGCAAGTAAATAACCCGTCCCGTTGTCACCGTAATATATAGTTAGGCCTTCCACATCGGCGGTTAAAATGTTACCGTCAGGTTTGAGACTACCGTCAGCATCAACTTGGGTTGGGGTGTTCGATGTATTAGGTTCGGCAGAAAATTTATAAATACCCACATCTTCTTCAGCGACGTAAAGATAGCCCAATTCGCGATCGACTACCATCCCCTCAACTTGAGCATCTCCTAATTCTCCTCCTGGGGGGATGGGTACGAATAGGTTGCGGATGACTCGCGCATTAACTCTGGTGTTACTGTCGATTAACTCTAATTGAGCAATTCGATTGCTATCATTTTGGGAGACGAAGATGTAAGATTTACCGGATACAGGACTGGTATAAGCAGCAAGACCGTAAGCGGTATTTTCTCCAGGTTGTCCGTTGAATATAGATAAAGATTAGGTTGCACCACCAGTGATATCGGTTAGTTGGCGAGTGGTGGGGTCAATGCTAAAAATAGCTAGGGTGTCGTTTTGGCGATCGCTGGCTACTGCTAAATCTACTTTTTTCCCACCTAGTTCAAAGCCATAAATCAGATCGACGTTGTTATAACGAATATTATTGGGTGCAATTCTTTGTAAGATTTCCCCTTGCAGGTCGTAGACAACTAAACCAGCATTTTTGAGCGTAGAAATCACTATACTTCGATCGGGATCTGTAGGATGCAGGTAGATCGCTGGGTCGTCCGAGTCTGGGACAAAGTTGAGGTCGGGGTTATTGGGGTCGCGGAAGCGAATTTCATCTGGTGTTTCGTCTGCTGCGGTAACAGGGGAAAGGGTCTTAATATCTAAAGCTAGGGCAATAAATTGCGTTGTTTGGGCTGGGTTAAAGTTGTTATCGCTAACTAAGATCAGGGACTGTCTGCCGTCGGGTAAAATAGGACCAAAGGTCATCCCTTCAACGTTGTCTGGAGTGATACCAAGATCGGCAAAATCGACTAATAATCTTTTTTCAGCAGTTGCGTCAACGTCCAAACCGTTCAGACCTTCAATATTTTGAATTTCTGTAGTTCCTTGGGTTAAGACTTCGTAAAGCTTAATAGTGTTACCCACACCTTCTGAGAAGGATCGCTCCAACGCTAGCAAGGTTCCAGTATTATCTAGTGCTAGCAATTCTACTAGACCATTAGTACTAAATCCAGTTGGCGGAATTGGAGCAGCTTCTACTGTATCAGTTGTGTATGCTATTTCTCTAACAACATCTCCAGTTGCTAAATTGTATTCGATAATGCGAGAAGTACTTTCATTATTGAGGTCTGCTGCTGGTCCATCTTGTACGAGAGCATTTTCAGTAGCAGTGTAGAGATACCTATTATTTGGGGTAATTGTAAGACTTTCAAAGGCTGCGTTGTTGCGAATGCCACTGTTACCGCTTGCAGTTGGTAGAAACTTATTAGGAATTGTTAGCCGATCGATTTGTCGTCCTGCCAAGGAAAATTGATTGACAAAAGGATTAATTTGTGAATTAGCATCTCCTTCAGAGGAAAGATAAAGAGTTCTGTCGTTGCTTAAAACTAATCCTTCTGGGTCTATACTGTTCTGTGGAAAAGGGTTTCCAGCCGCATTTAAAAGAGTAGTAACGCTGGTAAAACTGATATCTCCATTATTGAGCAAACCGTCCGTGAGGTTTATATTAAGCCCGTAAAAACGAGCTGGATTATTTTGAGAACGATCGTCAGAAAGAGAATAGTATAAGTTATTATTTCTGTCGTAGGTAATAGCAGATAAACCGCCAACTTCCGTCCCTCTAAAGGTGAAACCAGTACGAAAATTAACTTGGCCGATATTTTCTACACTTGCTACTGTGTTACGGGCAGTTCCAGGATTTGTCACCATTATTTTAATTGTTTTTCCTTTACCACAGTTTTAGACTTTACCTCGTAAAGGTAAGTTTTGTTCGATCGTTTTTTAGAGACAAAAAAGCTCCATTTAAAGTTATTTATAAGTGGAAATAATATCTTATAAAGATTAAGCGATCGCTAGCTTTAGGTTAAGAAATGATTGCTTGCACCAAATATAATTTTGTTTGACAAGTCCAATTAACTTGTCACTGTAGGAGGAAAATAGTTATGAATAAATCTTTACCACGACTTGAAGGTGCCAGGACTGTCCTCCGAATGGCAACTGAAGATGACATTCGGGAAATTATTAGTTATTACACTAGAAATAGAGAGTATCTTGCTCCATTTGAACCGAGGCGAGGAAAAGACTTCTATACTTATAGCTACTGGTATGAGGAAATCGAGCGACGCTCATATCAATTTAGTAGCGATCGCTCTCTAAAACTGTTTCTTTCCAAGAAAGATAACTTAAAAAAAATAGTCGGATCGGTAAACTTTTCTAACTTTATACGAGGATCTTTTCAATCTTGTACTCTCGGCTACAGTTTAGCAGAAGCAGAACAAGGGAAAGGCTATATGACTGAAGCTTTAAAAGTAGCGATCGCCTACACTTTCAAAGATCTAAATTTGCACCGAATTATGGCAGCCTATCTCCCTCACAATCAACGTAGTGGTAAGCTTCTCAAAAGACTAGGCTTTAAAGTAGAGGGTTATGCCTATGATTATCTGAGCATCGACGATCGCTGGGAAGATCACGTCCTTACTAGCTTAATTAACCCTAACTGGCAAAAGAGCAACTAATTGCTGCGGCGATCGCACTCAAAAAAAAAGTTTAATAGTAGCGATCGATTTATTGACACAAATGCTACCCTAGATTAATACCTGTGAAACCGAATTGTCGATCGGGCTTTTTATCGGAGTCTATTGCTGCTAGACTGCGCTAATATAGTAATTCGTTTTTATCAACCCCTAGTTACCGAAAGCAAACAGATTAAAATAAGTCTAAACATTGTTGCCCAATTGTTGGAAGAAATCCTATGAAACGCGCACAGATCGCCCGTAAACTTTGGGATAGTCTTTGGGAAGACTACAGCCGCCGTGTTAAGTACGCTGGCCTTTACCAACAAATTATCCAGCAAGCAGGGGGCAGTGTTGCTAACGATCGCATCGCCTTCCGATCTCTGCGCTTGACTGTTGATAGTCCTTATGGTAAAGTGATGCTCGGAATACCCTATCTAGCAAATATTGCCGAAGCCTTGGGTTACGAGATGGTGGGGGAATACGAGTTTCCTCAGAAGTGCGTTTACGCTCGCCACTACATCCATCCAAAACAAGATATTTTAGATTTACCCAAGCTATTTATCAGCGAATTAGTAGTAGACGCCTTACCTTCTTTCATTGCCCAGCAGATAGAGCAAAGTGTCGCTTGTGGGAATTTTTACAATCTGCAAGCTATTCTAATAACCGCAACAGAAAAAGAAATTGTCAGTCAACTCAAAGCAGTATTTACTCGTCCCTGGGAGCCTCCAAAGCGCTCGATAGTTCAACAAGTAAATGCAGTCAGCGAGTATGGAGCTTGGGTACTGCTGCACGGTTATGCAGTCAACCATTTCACAGGATATGTCAACCGCCAAAACACTCCTATTTATCCAGATATTGAAAGTACAGCCCGCGCTCTCAGTGAAAGGGGAATTCCGATGAAAAAGGCGATCGAAGGTAGCAGAGAAAGCGGTCTGCGTCAAACATCCACTGTTGCAGTAACAGAAATGGTGCCAGTGCAAGATGACAACACTGGTAGGTCGATCGAAATTCCCTGGAGTTATGCTTATTATGAAATTGCCGAGCGCAATTTAGTCGAAGTTTCCCCAGGGAAAACAGAGTTGTTTCAAGGATTTCTCTCTTCTCCAGCTCGAAACTTGTATGAGATGACCCACACTCACGTTTAAACGACTAGGTCAGAGGTCAGAGGTCAGAGGTCAGAGGTCAGAGGTTTTAACCAAATTGCTAAACTATTCAACACATTTTTCTCCCCCTCTCCCCCTCTCCCACTCTCCCTTTCATTTCTAGCGAACATATATTTCGTCAGTTTTAGCTGCCATGATAAAGTCGTTTTTGTGCAGTCCAGAGATAGCGTGAGTCCACCAAGTAACAGTAACTTTTCCCCATTCTGTGAGTAAAGCTGGGTGATGTCCTTCTTTCTCTGCTTCGTCGCCAACGCGGTTAGTAAATTCTAAGGCTGTTTTAAAATTAGGGAAGCTATAAACTCGCTCTAAGCGAGATTCCCCTTCAACGTTAATAATTTTCCAGTCGGGAATTTGCGGTTTGAGTTGTTCGATTTCTGCTTCAGTGACAGGTAGAGAATTTTTAGAGCAAGCTTCGCATTTTTGTTGTTTTAATTGTGTCATCTTCTTCGCCTCTTGTTTTTGTGTTTTACCAAATTCTTCACGAGATCGGAGTGTGACTGGAAGCATAACTTGGCCGATACAACTGCTACAATACCTATTTTTACATTAGTTGTTTTTTCAATTTTTTTATCTAGCAGAAGCATAAACTTGCCGAAAGTTTAAAATGGAAACATAAACTTGCCGTGAGTTTAAATTTACAGTAATTAATTTGTTCCCTGTTCCTTCGTTGGCAACAGTCGACTATAAAAACTTTTGAATAGA
>JASJDA010000062.1 GCA_030065755.1 Prochloraceae cyanobacterium
GATTTTTATAAGGTCAAAGTTGTATTTGCTAGTCCCTTAGAGCCTCTGACTAAAATAATAATTTAAATTGAGTGCAGATTTTTAATTCTCTTTAGTAAATAACTTTGACAATAGTGGATTCATGAAAATAGTTTATAAGGGGTACAGTCCCCTTATAAACGTGTGACTCTTTGCCTGTTGCCTATTCCCTTTTGCCTTTGAACTGTTTGATGTCATTGCCTTTGTCGAAGGAAAAAATAAGTTGAGTTTGAATTTAGGTTCTGCTCGCCTCCATTTTGATGGCGCAGGTGATTGAGAAGTCAAATATCCTGATAAACTTTGGGTGTTACTCCTGTAGCTCTACGAAAACAAAAAGTTAGGTGACTCTGACCGAAAAAATGGGTTTCAAGCCCCGTCCTTCTAGGACGGCTTTCTCTCTTTAAGGCTTCTAATAAACTCTCGAACAATATCGCTTTTAGTACGTTGAGTGCGCTTTGCATACCGTTCTAATATTTTCATTTCTGATTCTGTAACTCTAATATGCAACTGTTTTTCTGGCATTTTGTAAACCGATATGATACACTAATTATAGTTTAACTCTAAAGTTGAGATTGCTCCTGAATCTTTACCAAAAACTAATAACAATGTTGGTATCGATTTAGGAATAAAAACTTTTGCTACTTTGAGCAATGGAGATCAAATAGATGCTCCCAAGCCTCTTAAAAAGAGTATACAAAGGTTACGCAGATTAAGCAAAAACTTATCTAGAAAAACGCGAGGTTCTAAACGCTATGAGCGTGCCAGAATCAGAAAAGCTAAATTACAAGCTAAGTTAAAAGAGACAAGATCTGATTTCCTGCATAAACTTTCAACTCAAATAATCCACGATAACCAAGTGATTGTTTTGGAAGATTTAAATGTGTCGTGAATGATGAAAAATCGTAAATTGTCTAGGGCTATAAGCGATTTAGGCTGGAGACAATTTAGAACTTTTTTAGAAAGAAAAGCAGCAAAATACGATCGGGAGTTTCAAGTAATCAGTAGATGGGAACCGACTAGTCAACTATGCTCGTGTTGCGGGTTTAGGGCAGGAAAATTAGACCTTTCTATTCGAGAATGGATTTGTTTAAACTGCGAAACGACTCACGACCGCGATATAAATGCTGCAAAGAATATATTAGTCGCGGGGGGACACTCTGAGACTTTAAACGGACGCGGAGGGCAGCAGAAGACTTCTGTAAAAGAAGCAGCACCCAGTGAAACGTCAACTCCCATACGAATTCATTCAGCTCTCAATATTCGAGTTGCTTGAATAGATGGGGAATCTCCGCACTTCCTCCAGCAGAGAGGATGTCAATGACAAAAGTTTGAACAAAAAGCTTCAAAGCATCTAAAAATCAGCACTTAAAGGGGTGCGGGGGAAAGGAATAACATCGCGAATATTTGCCATACCCGTCATAAATTGTACTACCCGCTCGAAACCCAAACCAAAACCAGCATGAGGTACTGTACCGTAGCGGCGCAAATCTAAATACCACCACAATTCTTCTGGCGGTATTTCTAAATCTTTCATGCGCTTTTCCAATACATCCAGACGTTCTTCTCTTTGAGAACCGCCGATAATTTCACCTATTTTTGGTGCTAATACGTCCATAGCAGCGACGGTGTTATTATCGTCGTTTAAACGCATATAAAAAGCTTTAATTTCTACGGGATAATCTGTAACAATTACGGGCTTTTTAAATAATTCTTCTGCGAGATATCGTTCGTGTTCTGACTGTAAATCTAATCCCCATTCTACGGGATATTCAAACTTGCGATCGGACTTTTCTAATAAATCGATCGCCTTTGTATAAGTTATTCTTTCAAATTCGTTGTTAATAATATTATCTGCCGTGGCTAACACCGACTTGTCAATGCGTTTATTGAAAAATTCCAAATCTTCGGCGCAGTTTTCAGTGACGTATTTAAAGATATATTTGAGAAATTCTTCGGCTAAGTTTTGGTCGCCAACAATATCGCAGAAAGCCATCTCAGGTTCTACCATCCAAAATTCTGCCAGGTGTCGAGAGGTGTTAGAATTTTCTGCACGGAAGGTAGGCCCAAAAGTGTATACATTCTGAAACGCCATCGCCATAACTTCTGCTTGCAACTGTCCGCTAACAGTGAGATAAGCGCGACGACCGAAAAAGTCTCGATCGAAATCTATTTCTTGTTTGTCGGTTTTGGGAAGTTCGTTTAAATTGAGGTTGGTGACGGTGAATAATTCCCCTGCTCCTTCGCAGTCATTAGCGGTGATAATGGGTGTATGAACCCATAAAAACCCCTTATCTTGGAAGAATTTGTGAATGGCTGTAGAGCAAGCATTGCGAACCCTCATTACTGCACCAAGAGTATTAGTGCGCGATCGTAAGTGAGAGATGGTGCGTAGAAACTCAAAGGAGTGGCGTTTCTTTTGTAGGGGATAGGTTTCTGGATCTGACTCGCCGTAAACTGTCACAGAAGAGGCTTTTAATTCGATGCGCTGTCCTTTCCCTGGGGAGGGTACTAAAGTTCCCTCTACCTCTACAGAAGTGCCTGTATTTAGCTGTTTGAGTACTGGTTCGTAGTTGGGGATGTTTGGATCTAGTACAACTTGCAAACCAGCCATAGAAGAGCCATCATTGACTTCCATAAAGGCAAATTCTTTCAATTCCCGTTTGGTGCGCACCCAACCGCTAATACTAACGGTTTCATCTGGTTGTCCTTGTTTCAGTATGTTTGCAATACGTCGAGTCATCATGTTTTAGCCTAATTCGCGAGAAGCCCCACATCTGTACCGCGATAGCGGTCAGTGTGGTACGAACGCGCGAGAAATTGTTGTTTATATCTTAAATATAACAGCTTGTTTAAAACTTTAATATATCAAATTTTTAAAGTAGATATTTATGGTAAAATATAGATATTGCGTACGATTTTTTTTGACCAGTTGTGAGAGTAGCTTACCAGTACAAAATGAGACCGAATAAACAACAAATAGAAGTCATTGAAAATTGGCTTAATTTGTTGCGTCGTCAATATAATTATAGACTAGGCGAGCGATTTAATTGGTACGAACAAAACAGAAGCAGTATTAATTCTTGTCCTCTAATTTGCCATCTACCACAACTTAAAAATAATCCTGAATATTACAGTCAAAAAAAAGATTTAATTAATACTAAAAAGTTGTTTTTTGAGTACAAAATGATACACTCTCAAGTACTTCAGGATGTTATCAAAAGAGTTAAATTAACTTTTGATAGATGGTTAAAGGGGGACAGTAGCGGGAAAAGATCGGGAAAACCAAGATTTAAGGGCATGGGACGATATCACTCTTTTACCTATCCTCAAATGAAGCCTGATTGCATTAATGGCAAAAGAATAAAGTTGCCCAAAATAGGGGAGGTAAAGTTTATTCAACATCGACCTATCCCCGACGGTTTTAAGATTAAGACTGCTACTGTAATCCGAAAAGCTGACGGCTATTATGTCATCCTTTCTCTTGAGGATAAATCAATACCATCTCCTGATATCAGAATAATCCCTAATCCTGATAACACTATTGGGATAGACATGGGATTAAAAGCGTTTCTAATAGATAGTCTTGGAGTTGAGGTTAAAATACCTCAATATTACCGTCAAGCTCAAAAACAACTAAGAGTAAAGCAGAAAGCTGTATCGAGGAAAAAGAAGGGAACTAATAACAGAAAAAAAGCTATTAAAAAACTAGCCAAACGACATCAAAAAGTAGCAAATATCAGGAAAGATTTTCACTATAAAACAGCTACAAATCTACTAAAGAAAAACGATGTTATAGCTCACGAAAAGTTAAATATTAAAGGTTTGGCTAAAACTCGTCTATCTAAAAGTGTTAATGACGCGGCGTGGGGACAGTTTTTAACTATACTTGCAAGCAAAGCTGAAAAAGCGCACCGCCCGCGCCGAGGTTTCCTCGGCGTAAGGACGGAGCAAGAAGCTGGTTTGTTAACCGTAGCGGTTAAACCTCACGGTACTACTCAAGAGTGTAGTTGTTGTGGAAAAACCGTCAAAAAGCGGATGCGACCCAGCTCGAATTCACTTCGAGCTGGAACGCGCACCAAGCCAGCGCTATCTGATAGATGGCATTCATGTTCTCACTGTGGTTTTGAAGCAGACAGGGATCAAAATGCCGCGATAAATATAAAAAACCGCGCGGTGGGGCATCCCGTGCGTAAAGTTCACCGAGTATCCGAAGCAATCGCTGGAGTTGGTGAGAAGCCTACACTGTATACGCCAGTATCAGTGTAGGAGTATGTCACGTAGTTACAATAACTGGAAAAGCGATCGTCGCTCGTCTTAGTTAATATCAATTATTTTTATTAGAGCATACCTAGAAAAGATTTTTGCGATCGCAGAAAAACTTTAGCGCAATTTCTTCCAGGTATACCAGAAATCGATCCTCCAGGATGAGTCCCCGCACCAGTTAAATATAAACCCTTAATTGGAGTTTTGTAGTTGGCAATTTCTGGTAAAGGACGCAAGAAAATCATTTGATCTAAAGTCATGTCCAAATGATAATAATTGCCTTTATATGCACCCAATCTTTCTCCTAATTCTGCCGGACTTTCTACCCTGCGAGCAATTATAGAATTTTTGATATTTGGGGCGTAATCAGCTAATTTATCAATTACTCGATCGGCTACCTTATTTTTCAACTCGTCTGTCCAACCAGTCCCCTGTAAACCCGTCCCTTCAGCGCCAGCAATTTGATAAGGAGCAAAAAACTCAATCCACATGGTATGTTTGCCTTCTGGTGCCATAGAAGGGTCTAACACAGTGGGAACGTCTAAATACATCGAGGGATTTGAATCGGGTATTTGACCCATATTAGCTAGGGTATGAGCTTCTTCTACCTGCTGCATGGAATCTGCTATTAACACCGTACCGATTAAATACTCGTCTCTGTGGTGGTAAGCTTCAAATCGAGGCACTTCGGATAAAGCACAATCAATTTTAAGAATTGTTTCGTTGTTATTGACAATTCGCCGTTCTATTCTGTTTCTTAATTCAGGGTCAGCAGAATCGAGAGCGGCGGGCTCGACTAATTCTAAAAAGAGGCGTTGAGCGTCGATGTTAGAAATCACTCCTTTGTTAGCGCGATATTCTTTTCCTCCAGCTACTCTTACGCCAACAGCAACTCGATCGTCAACGATAACCTCTTTAACCATTTGCTCGGTGAGAATTACCCCACCTTTACTTTTAACTAATTTTACTAACGCATCTGTTAGGGCTCCCGTACCGCCACGGGGTCTTGCGATCCCTTGGTTATGACGCATTGCTAACATCATTAAACCAGAGGTGGTGCCTTTTTGGGATGGTGGCGCGCCAATTTCTGCTGCTAACCTAGCTAGAGGCGCTTTAACAATTTCCGTATCAAACCATTCATTAAGCAAGTCTTCTGGAGAAGTAACCAAAGTACGCACGAAGTCAAAGACCTTTTTGCGGGAGCCGATGGTGGCAAATACGTCATAAAGCCTCTCGTAGTTATATTTAGTAGCAATTTCGAGGAAATGCTGTGGCGCTGCATTAAACATGGGAGTAATGGCCCCCATCAAATGGGACCAAAAGTTAATAAATTCTCTATATTTTTGCGCGTCCCTTTTGCTGTAGCGAGCAATTTCTGCGCAAGTTTTTTCTAGAGACTTATGAGCTAAGAAATATTTGCCGTCGGGATGGGGACAAAATACGCTGGGATCGCACCAGAGATATTCTAAGCCATATTTGTCCAGTTCTAATTCTTCTATTACCGGCCCCATAAAAATAAACTCGTGATCGATCGCGCACAGGTTAAATTTAAAACCTGGTGCTTCATTAGGCATTACTTCTTCAGTGGTCGCCGCACCACCTGGAACCGATCGTTTCTCTAATAACAGAACACTATATCCTGCTTTGAGTAAGTAAGCTGCACATACTAAACCATTGTGACCGGCCCCAATTACGATCGCGTCATAGGTTTCCATTAATTTTCCTCGCTCGTAGCCGTCTGTCCTCTGTCGTTAGTGTGGGGAGTGTGGGAGGTGTGGGGGGTGTGGGAGGACAATTTATTTTCAAGTTCAACTCCCCTCTCTTCCCTCTCTCCCCACACTCCCCCATCTTCCCCCATCTTCCCCCATCTTCCCCCTCTCCCTCTGACCCCTGACCTCGAATAGTAGCACAGTCGTTACACTTTTTTGACCTGCCAATTGCACTCTCGAAGAGATCGCTTGCCTCGTGGTTGCTTAAATACTCTTTTTTTTTTAAAGTTAAGTACTATATATTTGTATATTGCTCACCAATCACTTTGAATTATGGATAGTGCAGTTAAAGTTTTTGAACCAACAGGTATTTTAGATGGCACAAAAAGTCATGAATTTCGCCAACAAATCGATAAAATTGTCCAAGAAGGTGCCAAAATTATTTTAATTGATTTTAAAGATGTGACCTTTATGGATAGTTCTGGTTTAGGAGCTTTAGTGCTATCTCTCAAAACTGTTCGCTCGGCTGAAGCTAGGCTTTTTATATGTTGTCTTAACGATAGAATTAAAATTTTATTTGAGTTAACCAGTATGGATAAAGTATTTGAAATATTTTCTAGCCGAGAAGAATTCGAGGAAACTTTAGTAAAAAAAATAGTCAATTAATCTCCCTGTCCTGCTAACAAATATTGGGAAATCCACGTTAATGAAAGCTAATTTTCATCACAGAAATATCGTCCGCAAAATTATCTTTATTACTGATATTTTTAATGTCTTTTACCAGAAAATCTAACTCTTTGTATGCCGATTGGTGATAATTTTGCAGCAATTTTATAAATTCATCGATGCCCCAAATCTTGCCATCTGGTTGGTCAATTTCATAGATTCCATCGCTGAAAATATATAGACTTGAATCTGGATCGATCTGACAACACTCATCTATATATTTGGCTTCGGGGAACATGCCAATAGGAAAGCCAGGGGTTTTGAGTTGTTTTTTACTAAAACCCCTAGATTTCGGCTTTTGTGGAGAAAACAAAATTCCTGGAGGATGTCCCGCACTAGAATAGAGGAGCTGACGGGATTTTGAATTATAAACTCCGTACCAAATAGTGAAATATTTATCATTGCGATCGGTCATTTGAAATGTTTGATTTAATCCTTCTAAAACTTGGCTGGGCTTATAATAATTCACCTTAGTTAAGCCCCTCGATCGCAACAGATTAATAACCGATAAAGAAGGCAAGGCAGCACGCAAACCGTGGCCAGAAACATCTAAGAGATATATTGCTAAATGTTCGGCGTCGAGCCAATAATAGTCAAACCCATCTCCTCCGAGTTGGCGAGAGGGAATAAAGCAGACATCAATATTTGTTGGAGGCTCTTTGAGGGGTTCTGGTAAAAGGGATCTGACGTAGTCGGCAGCTTCAGCTAATTCAGTCTCAAGCAGGTCTTTTTGATGTTGTAGGTCGCGACTGAGTTGATGCAGCCTCAAACCAGCCCGCACGCGAGCCTTTAATTCGTACATTTCAATTGGTTTGCACAAAAAATCGTCAGAACCAGCATCTAAACCCTTAACTTTATCTTCAACCGAACCAAGAGAAGTAAGTAAGATAAAAAAAGTAGTGGATAAATCCGGATTAGCTTTGACGCGACGACACACCTCCAGACCATTCATGCGCGGCATGAGCCAATCGCAAATTACCATAGCCGGACGCAACTGAAGTGCTAGCTTTAGACCTTTTTCTCCGTCGCCAGCCACGACTACTGTATATCCTTGGCTGGCTAGAGTTCTTTGTAGTAATAGCTGAATTGCTGGATCGTCATCAATAACTAGAATTTTAAACATATCTTGGGTCAATTGAAAGATACTCTCCAGAGGGTTGTCCGTCCAATGAGCTAAAGAGTAAGATAAATAGGGAGATAAATGTAAATTTATAGTCTGACTATTAAAATGTTACTCCAGTTGTCAGCACCCCGCACTAAAGTGACTGGTCTTCAAGACTTCATACTTTAGTTAGCTGACCGGCCTAAGCCCTCTTGCGGGCTGCCTTATCGGTAAGCGTTAAACTTCCTACCTTGGAGTTCGTGCTATCTCCAAGCTCTAGAACTCAAAAGTTAAACAGTTTTACGAGGGGGTTACAATGATTAATCGTCTTGTTTTCGGAAAAATCGAGAGCTTGCTTGCTCTAGTAGCAACAATTGGCTGTTTTTAATTGCGGGAAGCTTTGACCAATTGAGAATCAGAGCCAAATATCATTTTAAAGTTAAAACTAATCTAAAATCATTAGACGAGGTATTAGATAAATTTAACCAACTCGATCGAGCCTCGATTCCCACAAAAGATTGGTTTCAGTGCCAGCTAGCCCTGGTTGAAGGTTTTACAAATGCGGTTCGTCACGCTCACAAAAACCTTTCGAGTAATATTTCGATCGACATTGAGTTAACTTTTTTTGAGGGCAGTATGGAAATACGTATTTGGGATTATGGCCCCCCTTTCGATTTAGATGCTTATATCAAAAACCTATCCAAAAGAAAAAATAATATGTCTGGAGGAGGAAGAGGAATCCCAATACTGCAAAAGATTGCCGATCGCTTGAGCTATTTTCGCACTTCCGACAATCGCAATTGTTTGCTGATAGTCAAACATTTTTCTCCTCCCGAACCAAATCTAACCGATGAATGAAAACAAACATCTAGTTTCACCACAGTGGCTATATCAGCAGCTAAACAACCCTCAACTGGTAGTTGTTGATTGTCGCTTTCAATTAAAAGAGCCAAAATGGGGATACCAGCAATATCTCAAAGCTCACATACCTGGTTCCTATTATTTGGATCTAGATCGGGATCTGTCTTCAACCGTTGAAAAACACGGAGGTCGTCATCCTTTACCTCGAGCGGAATTATTGGCTCAAAAGTTAGCAGCTTCGGGCATAATTAAAGATGAAACCCTAGTAGTTGCTTACGACGACTCCCGCTTTGCTTTTGCAGCACGTCTGTGGTGGTTGTTACGTTATTTAGGTCACGATCGCGTTGCTTTACTCGATGGTGGTTGGAATGCCTATCGCTCGGCAGGATATCCGATTAGCGATGTCGTTCCTAGTTCTGGGCAAGGTACATTTATACCCCAGCCTCGACGGGATTCGATCGTCGATATTGAAACTGTTAAAGCTCGTAAAGATCGATCGTCAGTAGTATTGGTAGACTCGCGAGATGAGGAGCGCTACCGAGGAGAAACCGAACCGATCGACCCGATTGCCGGTCACATTGAAGGCGCAGTCAATTCTCCTTGGAAACAGGTAACGGACGAGGGAGGCTATTTTCTTCGAGAGTCCGCTCAACAGCTATCCGATCGTTACAGCCACGCTAGTGAAATAATTGTCTATTGTGGTTCTGGAGTGACTGCCTGCGTTAATCTTTTCTCTCTAGATGTTGTCGGCATCGACAATGCCAAGCTCTACGCTGGTGGTTGGAGCGATTGGTGTTCTTATCTCGTTTAATCCTTTCATTTAAGTTGAGTTTTAAACCACGTTACAATTAGCAACATAATATAATCTTAATTTGTATTCTTCTGCTATTTGGACAAACTCAAGTTAGAAGGTTAGGCTTTTATTAAGATTTAGTTAAGGAAAGACAGCTACAATAATATTGTATACTGGAAGATTAGGCTAATTTTTACAAATAATCGGTATTAGTTTCTATGAATTGTTCTAATAATTGTCCTGGTTGTGTGAGGGATCGTTTATCTATTTTTGTAGATGGCAATAATATGTTCTACGCACAACAGAAAAATGGTTGGTTTTTCGATCCCAGACGGGTTTTAGAGTATTTTACTAACGATCCCAATGTTACTTTGGTGAATGCTTTTTGGTACACGGGACTAAAAGATTCCCAAGATCAGCGAGGATTTAGAGATGCTTTAATCAGTCTAGGTTACACAGTACGCACCAAAATATTAAAAGAGTATTATGATGACAACTCGGGTCGTTACTCGCAAAAAGCAAATTTAGATATAGAAATAGTTGTAGATATGTTTAATACGGTAGACCAATACGATCGAGTAATTTTGTTTAGCGGCGATGGAGACTTTGAGAGAGCAATAGAACTTTTACGATCGAAAAATACCCACATTACAGTAGTCTCGACAGAAGGAATGATAGCAAGAGAATTAAGAAATGCAACCGATCGCTATATAGACTTAAATGACGTTCGCAAATTTATAGAAAAAAGTGATTTTTAGTTAGTTAAAAATAAGAATAACATATTGTATTATTTGATAATAAACTAACTCGATAAAAGCCTGAGTAAAACTATGGAAACTACAACAGACCGCATTATAATTTTTGATACAACATTGCGCGACGGCGAACAGTGCCCTGGAGCAACGCTAAATGTAGATGAAAAATTAACCATTGCCCGCGCACTGGCGCGACTGGGAGTAGACGTTATTGAGGCGGGTTTTCCTTTTGCTTCTCCTGGAGATTTTGAAGCAGTAGAAAAGATAGCCCGCACGGTTAGTACGGAAGAAGTTGGACCGACGATATGCGCTTTGGCAAGAGCGAAAAAAGAAGATATTAAAGCAGCAGCAGAAGCGCTAAAACCAGCAGCTAAAGCCAGAATACACACATTTATTTCTACTTCAGACATACACCTAAAATATCAACTAAAAAAATCAAAGTCTGAAGTATTGGCGATCGCAGAGGAAATGGTATCCTACGCTAAGTCATTTATGGATGACGTGGAATTCTCGACAATGGATGCCACGAGAACAGATCCAGAATACCTCTACCAAATACTAGAAAGAGCGATCGCTGCAGGTGCCACAACGATCAATATTCCCGATACTGTCGGTTATACTACCCCAAGCGAATTTGGAGAACTAATAAAAGGCATTAAAGAAAACGTCCCTAATGTCGATCGAGCAATTATTTCCGTTCACGGTCACAATGATATAGGCTTGGCAGTAGCTAACTTCCTAGAAGCCGTGAAAAATGGAGCTAGGCAGCTAGAATGCGCTATTAACGGTATTGGAGAGCGAGCTGGCAATACGGCGCTAGAAGAAATAGTCATGGCTCTTCACGTTCGCCGTCAATATTTTAATCCCTTCTTGGGTCGAGATCCAGAATCTACCGAACCCCTCACCAACATCGACACCAAACAAATATATAAAACCTCCCGTTTAGTATCCTCCCTCACGGGAATGCCCATACAACCTAATAAAGCAATTGTCGGTGCTAATGCTTTCGCTCACGAGTCGGGAATACACCAAGACGGAGTACTCAAAAACAAGCTGACTTACGAAATTATGGACGCTCAGTCGATCGGCTTGACCGACAATCAAATTGTACTGGGCAAACACTCCGGTCGCAATGCTTTCCGCACTCGCTTGAAAGAATTAGGCTTTGAGTTGTCAGATACAGACTTAAATAAAGCATTTGTTCGCTTTAAAGAAGTAGCCGACAAAAAGAAAGAAATTACCGACTGGGATATAGAAGCGATCGTTAGCGACGAAATTCAGCAAGCACCAGAGTTATTTCGTTTAGAGTTAGTACAGGTTTCTTGCGGCGATCGCGCCCGTCCTACTGCTACGGTAACAGTACGCACCCCCGAAGGGGAAGAATTAACCGATGCTGCTGCGGGTACTGGTCCTGTAGATGCGGTTTACAAGGCAATTAATAGAGTGGTCAACGTCCCCAACGAGTTAATCGAGTTTTCGGTAAAATCTGTAACTGCTGGAATAGATGCGATCGGAGAAGTAACTATTCGCTTGCGTCACGAAGACAAAGTTTACTCAGGTCACTCAGCTAATACTGATATTATCGTCGCTTCCGCCCGCGCTTATATGAGTGCTTTAAATCGCCTTTATGGGGCTTTGTTAGAGAAAAAACAACGGGAAGAAGCTGTCGTTAATTAGCTTAATGTGCAGAAGCCTCACGTCTGTAAGCGATAGCGGAACGCGTGAAGGGCTGGGATTGTTCCCCGAAAGATGTTTTAATAAAAATTATTTCCTTATAACCCTCATTAAAAATAAATACATCTTTTCGGGGGCCGAAAATGATAAAGATGACTTGATTACATATAACAGTAGTCTAGCCATTATTGACATTATTTTGATTATAACATCAATAAAAGAAAAAAATTTTCTCCTTTGCAAAGGGAAAGAGGGGAAGAGGATAGAGGGTTAAAGATTTCTCCCGAACCCGCACACAACCCGAAAACCGACAGCGTCGTAGCGGTACTCGCGATTAAGGTCGTAGCGAGCAGCAGAACGGCAGAAATCAGGACCGTAGCTCCAGGAACCGCCCCGCATCACTGAATAAGAGTCATTTTCGTCATTTTTGTCAGAATATGATTGATTTTCCTGGTTGGTATTTGAGGGTTCATTACTATCCAGCCAAGCACTCCCATCTGTAGGTGCTCCTTCATAATTATCATGCCAGTCGTCCGCGCACCATTCCCAAACATTTCCATGCAGATCGTATAAACCAAAAGCATTAGGGGGAAATTGACCAACAGGAGTGGTTTTTCCTCGATATTCTCCTTCTGGTTCATCAGCATAAACGGAAGCATCGTAATTAGCTAATTTTTCGGAGATCGTCTCTCCGAAATAAAACGGTGGATAGGATTCTCCATTTTCTAGATTGAGGGGTTCTCTGACACCTCGACAAGCGTATTCCCATTCCGCTTCTGAAGGTAGTCTATAATCCCTTCCCGTTAGCCTAGAAAGTCGCTGACAGAACTCTACAGCTTCATACCAGTTTACTTGTTCTACAGGACGGTTATCACCTTTGAATTCTGAGGGATCTGGCTCTAAGTCTATCTCTACTTTCAATTCTGTTCTTGAGGCGATCGCTTTCCATTGTGCTTGAGTTACAGGATATTTCCCCATAAAGAAAGGAGAGACAGTTACTTGATGTTGGGGACTTTCGTCATCATACCTACCTTTTTCATTCTCAGGGGAACCCATTGTAAATGTCCCACCAGGAATGGCAACCATTTCTATTCCAACGCTATCTGTAAGGGTTTCGGTGAAATAAGAGGCTGTGTGAGGTGTAGTTTTGATAGTTTCCCCCCGTCGGTTAACGGTGGGAGTTTCAAATGTCCACTGTTGTAATGGTTTCTCTTTTTCAACAATGGTGGCAACTTCGGCTTCAAATTCAAAGGATTCTAATGTTTCTAATTCAGGAATCTCTGGTAAAGGGGATGTTTGATATTGAGAAATGAGATATTCATGTAGAGTTTTTAATTTATTATTGGATGAGAATAAATTTGGGGTTAGAGTTTCAAATTTACGATAGATGCGACTGAGACGACTACTAAAAGCAGAACGAGAACAAGATAATCGATCTGCTGCATCAGTAATAGAAAGAGATTGTTGTGGGTTTGGGAAAAGGGTAATTAAAGTTTCGATTTCAATTGCTGTTAATTTGTATTGTCGAACAATCTTTTTAAGAAAAGTCAACCAAGCACTGTCTTGAGGGAAATTAGGCTTAGGAGGTATGACTTGCTGACGAAGTTGTTCGCTGCTGTATTTAATTTGTGTTGCGAGTTGAGCGTATTCTTCTCCTAATTTACCAAAAACTTCGGCTGCGATCGTGGCAAAGGGACGAACCAGAGATTCTTCTGGTTTACCTTTCCATTGAGTGGGATTTGTTAATAGCTGAGCTTCAAATTGTCTGGTGGTTAGACCGAGCTTTTTAGCAACATAGTCTGATAAGACCCTAATGACTTCAATGCTACGAGTCTTTCTTAAATAGGATTTCAATAAAATGTCACGAATGCCATCAATAAACTCAAATTCAAGAAGATTAGGATTAATGTGAAAATCCATTTCTCGATCGGTTTTTAAGAGTCCACTTAAAATAACTTCAACCGCATCAACAAAGGTTGAATAGGGTAATAATTGTTGTTGAATGAGACGAATAATGGGAAGGTTAATGGGAACGGCTGACAGTTTTTTCATTAATTCCCAAGCGAAGGGGGAAGCAGTGCTGGCAAATCGTTTAATGACTATTTCAGGGTCATTTTTAGATGAGATTTTCCGATCGGGAGAAATAGCTTTTGACGGATAACTTTTGAGTAATCTACCTGCTACCGCAGCCTTGCTATTTCCGTTAACGACTTGTGACCATAACCAAAGAATATCAGCAATTTGATAAGTATCAAATTCCCATTTTGACGCTTGGGTGAAAGCAATAAACTTTAAAAGTGGATCGTCATTAGGAGTTTCTGGAGTCACATTTATTTATTTCCCGTTTCAGTTAATGGTGTTAATAATCGTTCGATTAAACGTTCTTTTTCTTGTCCAGTGGGTTTATTTTCATCCAACAACATAAAGATAGCATTGAGGAGTTGGTCTGTGGCGAGTTCTTTCTTTTCTTCATCTCGCATTTTAATAAACTGACTCAAAAGTTCACTTATTTCCTGACTTAAAGGATTTTTCTCATCGCGATCGAAATGAGCTTCAACAATTTTAGTCAATTGTTTGAGGTTTGGTTCTTCCATAAATAAGGGTAAACAACGACGTTTAAAAGGTAAGGGAAAGTCTCTTTCCCCATTGCTGGTCATAATTACAATAGGAAATTGATCGCAGATAATTTCTCCTTGAAATAATTCTTTAAAATCACCATCATGGGTTGTTACTTCAACACTTTCTTTATCATTATTGTAATTATGAAAGAACCGCGAAAGTTCAGTAATTTCAAAGCGTCCTTCTTCAAATAAATTTAATAGATCGTTGGGTAAGTCGATGTCAAATTTATCGATTTCGTCAACCAATAATACGCGGGGTTCTTTTGTTGGACACATGGCTGTTCCTAATGCACCCAGACGAATGTAGTTGCCAATATCTGGCTTTTTTTCTTCCTCTAATTGAGCATCTTGAAGGCGAGCGATCGCGTCGTAATAATAAAGTCCATCTTGAAGGGTTGTACGGGTATTTATCGGCCAAACTAATACTGGTTTTAAATTTAATTCCCGCGCGATCGCGTAAGCCAATGTTGTTTTTCCCGTTCCAGGTTTTCCTGTTACTAAAATAGGTCGGCGAAGATAAATAGCCGCATTAACGGTTTCAATGATAGAAGGATTAACAATAAAGTTTTTTCCCCGTTTCTCAGTTTCCGAAAAGTTTTTTTCCTGCTTCCCGCCAAATCGTCGCCAAGGGGGAACATCAGGCCATTTTTCGACCGCATGGGGTTTATTATTACCGTGAAAAATTTTCCATGAACTCATCTTTAAATCCTACTATAAATTGAACTAATTATCGATCGCTAAAGGAATGATTTATTCATTGAAATGATTAAGAGGGCTTATGGGAGGTAAACGATATGGATCCTCCCACAATAATGATAGATGATGACGCAAATCTTCTCGATCGTCTTCGAGATTTGATGGGTTAGAAATTCTTCTGTTTTTAACTTGCCTGGGAAGTTCTTGAACGACCTCACCACATCCAACGATCAAATCATTAATTTCTTGTCGATGATTCTGTTCTCGTTTATAGCATCTTGACCAAATAGCAATAGGAATTCCATATTTTAGAATTTTTTTGAATAGTTTCTTTTGTATTTTTTCATTTGAAGTACAAAGATTTACCAAAAGTGTTGAAGATTGATTAAACCCACATTCAAATTGTTCTATCAATCTTTCTTCTTCTATTTCTGGAACGACATTATTTAAAGAGAAAGACTTATTTAAAGAGAAAAAGTTTTGAACATCTTTCCATCTTCTTATCCATTCTTGTTTAAACTTTAATTCTTCGTATTGTTGCTCTAATCTGGAAAGACATCGAGTATGAATATAAATATTAGGATGTCTTTTTATTTGAGAACTGTCTCCAAATACTTCCCATTCCCAACAATCAATATCAATTGATAATGACTTACTGGATGTAAAACATTCAATGAAAAGGTTATTATTGTCGCCAATTTTAGACAAACAATGCTCAATTAATTTTGTCAAAATTGGTTTAATTTTTTGTTGAGAAAAATTAGTTTTTTCTCGATCTATTTCATGTTTTGTTATTATCTCATCGAGAGACTTATAATCTTCATCTTTAGGCGTACGAACGAGAGATTTTAAATAAAAAGCTTGCAATTGATATTCAGGTTCCGATCTGACTTCATTATCACTTGGAACAATTTTTAAAATTAGATAAGATTTTGATAAAGATTTACGATCGTTCTCACATTCTTTAAAATTTTCTGCTTCTAATAATGAACTTGTCCATTGATTAAATCGATCGTCACTAATTCCTAATTGATTTTTTAACTCATTGATTATTTCTTTTAAGAATTCTTTTGTTGTCAGATCGAGTCTTTCATCTTTGACTAAAGTATTTAAAAGTCGAAATAAACTTGGATCGTCACAATTTATCATTCTCTCTATCAATTCATCTAAACTTTCTTCTCTAATTTTCGGAACTTCCTTTTCTTCAATGTTAACTAAATAAGATTTTATGGCATCTGTCAAGGCTATCATCTTTTGACGACATTTTTTAAGATCGGTTTTTAGTTTTTCTAAAATTAAATTTTTGGCAGAATTTTTATCTGTAATCCCAAAATTCCGCTCTTCATAAATCTCTAAAAGATTATAAAGAAAATCATTAGGATTAAAATAAATCCATTTATTATTGACCTTAATTGTATAAGGTTTTAAGATTTTTCCTTTACTAAATCTATCGCAAATACTATGTGATAAACCTCGGATGCTCAAACAACTATTAATATTAACGCCATCTCCTCCAATTAATCGATCGAGTTCAGACATCGGAAGGATATTATTATTATTATTAAAATATTCTTTGATTTGTTCATCGATATCTTCCTTCAAGTCTAAGATTTTCTGTTTTTTTAAATAGTTGTATTTATCTCGATCTAACTCTTTTCCTTGAGTTAGTTCCATGAACCTCTTTTTGTTAGCGACTCTAGTTAAAACAACGATCGGACGACCCCTAGAAAAAGATGTTTCATTTGTCTCATCAATAAAATCTTTGCGATTCCAGTATTTCCAAGGATTATCTTTCTCATCCTTGGCAATTTTGCATCGAATAATATCAACCACTTTGTCGTAAAAGTTATTTTTTTTGCTCGATCCTGTACCATAAAAAAAATATTTTGTCAAATTCAGAATTTTTTTCTAGTTTGCGAGAAACAATTCAGAAATCTTTCTGAATTAGATCCCACTCTGTAACCCTTGGTAAAACTGGGTTACAGATAAGTAAAGGAGAACAACCAATGACTACTGAACAGCAAAAAGCCATAACCCAAGTAACTAACAATCGATCGCCAAAGACTGATTCGATCGCGATCGAGCAACCCGTAAATCCGATTACGCCGATTATCCCAGAAGATATGAAATATATTGCTTCTTCTGAACTGGGTTTGCTAGTGGCTTTCGGGATGATGCTAGCTGTTTTAGCCGCTCAACTTAAGAAATAGTGCTGTTAGCACATTGGGGAAGTTTATTTTCCCCCTTTCTTTTGATTTCTGATTTCGACCGATATTATATACTCTATCAGGTTCTGTTGAGTTCTGTTGCAAACACTATTTGTCTTGAAGTCTTGACAGAGTAGAACGAATGGTAGTTGTAGATAGTATTTATATATTAGTAAGGACGCATCAAGCAGAGGTAGAACTTCTGACTTCTGACTTCTGACTTCTGACTTCGTGAAACAAGGGCGATCGAATATTAATTGTTAACTAGAGTATTTCTGCGCTATTAAGGCTTCAGCTCTTTCGTGAGTAACGGGTTTAGAGAATAAATATCCTTGTGCGTATTTACAATCTAATTCCTGAAGTTTAGCTAATTCTTGAGTCTTTTCTACTCCTTCAGCGATCGGATCTATTCCTAGAGCAAATGAAAGATTAACAATAGAGCGCACCACTTCATATCTTTCACGATCGATATCTATATTTTTAAAGAAAGAGCTGTCAATTTTTAAAGTATCGATCGGCAAACTAGATATGTGACTCAATGAAGAATAACCCGTCCCAAAATCGTCCATAGAAACTCTAACGCCAAGATTTTTTAATTGTCCGAGAATCAATTTTGTCCTCTCGATATTTTCAATAATCGAGCTTTCGTTAATCTCTAGTTGCAAGTTATGGGGTTGCAAACCAGTTTCTAGTAAAATTTGAGTTACTCCCTCGACAAAATCTGTTTGGCAAAACTCGATCGCTGAGATATTAACGCTGACATACAGGGGCGGATTTGTATTATATTGCTCTTGCCAGTGACGCATTTGACGACAGGCTTGGGTCATAACCGACCAACTAAGGGACGCAATTAGTCCGGTTTCTTGCGCTACCGAGATAAACTCTGCTGGGGAAACTATACCCTTTTGTGGGTGTTGCCAGCGCACCAGCGTTTCAAAACCACTTATTTTGTTGCTCGATAGCTCCATAATTGGCTGATAGTATAATTGAAACTCCCAGCGCTCCATCGCCTGGCGCAGCTCGTTTTCTAATTCCAGACGGTTCAATGCTTCTAGCTGCATGGAAGATTCAAAGACTGCATAACTGCCTCCAATCTTACTTGAAGCTTTAGCCCGACACAAAGCAGTATCTGTATCTCTGAGGAGATCTTCTACTTTTTCGTAATATGTCGTATTGACGGCGATGCCAATGGAAGCTGAGATCGATATCTGACGACCCTCGATTTCAAAGGGAGAAACTAATAGATCGAGAGTTTTTTCGGCAATTACTGCAGCATCGCTGACGTATTTAATCTTTTCGAGAATAATGCCAAATTCATCTCCTCCCAGTCGAGCGATCGTATTTCCTCCGAGAAGATATTCTTTGAGTCTGTTAGCAATCTCAATTAGTAGCTTATCTGCTACTAAATGTCCCATACTGTCTTCGATCGTCCTGAAGCGATCGATGTCGAGAAACATTACTGCGAATAAATAATTCTTGTTCTGTTGTGCTAAATTAATTATCTGTTTTAAGCGCTGAAGGAAAAAGGTTCGATTTGCCAATCCTGTTAACTTGTCGTGTAAAGCTTCGTACCGCAGTTTTTTTTCTGTAAGCTTGCGTTTGGTAATGTCAGTTTGAGCCCCTGTCATGCGATAGACTCTACCGCGATCGTCTCGAAGTGCGATCGCTCTACACAACATCCAGCGATAATTACCGTCTTTATGTAAGATTTGATAGGTAATTTCCCATTGAGAATCCTCACTTTTGAGGTGATATTTCAGTTTTTGTTGCAAGGGATCTCGATCGTTAGAATGTACTATTTTCAACCATTCATTAAGGCTATTACCGATTTCTTCTTCCTCGTAACCGAGCATGGATTTCCAACGAGGTGAAAAATAGAATAGATCGGCTTTGACATCCCAGTCCCACAAACCGTCATTAACAGCACGAGCAGCTAGTGCGTATCTTTGTTCGCTTTCTCGCAATGCTTTTTCTGCTCGATGTTGCTCTGTTATGTCTCTTGCTACCCAGACTATTCCTTGAATGTGTCCGCGCTCGTTCAAGATTGTGGAGCTAGAAAAAGCTACTGGTATTTTCTTTTCGTCTTTTGTTAGATAAATTATCTCGCAACCTTCCCGATCTCTATCTGTTTTAATCAAATTATCTGTATCTAGCTGTGGGTTTTCTCCTAAAATTACGTCGAGCTTTTTACCAATCAATTCTTCTTGAGAATATCCCAAAAGCTGTTTAGTCGCCTGATTTACTTTCTCGATAGTTTTGTTAGGACTGGCAACAATCAGACTTTCTGCCATTGAATCTAATATCTTATCTAAATAAGACATCGATACAGTTGTTTGCTTCAATTCTTCGATCGTAAAATTGAAGCGATCGGCTAAAACTCCAAATTCATCTTTTCGATTTTTAGTTTCAACTTTTAGATTTTCTGACAATCCTATTCCTGCTCGAAATGTCGCCTCTTGCAATTTTTTAATCGGCGCACATATAGAACGATATATGTATATCAATAAGGCTAAAGATATTGCCAGGGAACACAGGGCATATATTTGGATTATGTCTATGGTTTCTTGTAGTATCCGATTGACATATATTTCTGATTCTTTAATTTCTTCTATTGACGATTCTTGATACTTTTCAACTAAGGGGATAATTCTATTTAATAGTCTGTCACTTATCTGTTTATTATAAAACTTTCTAGCCTCTTCTATATTTCGAGCAGAAATTATCAAGAGACCGTTAATTTCTCCTCTGTAAATTTCATATTCTTGGATTAATTCATAGAGTATTTTAAATTGTTTATCTTCTTGAAGTAATTGTTTTTTTTTCTTTTCTCTGTTCTCTTGGCTAGAATCGATCGTTTTGGCGGGACTTTCAATTGCGTTCTTGGCGGCCTCTAATTTTATCCCTAAATTACTTAATTCTTCTTTGATTTTTTGTTCGTATTTCCTCCTATTTTGTTGTCCTGAATTGGTCGTAATATTGCTATTTAATATTGCTTGAGAATCTACCTGAATTGATTGTAATGAACGAGATATATTAGTTGCTAATATTGCTTCTTCACTTATGCCTTTGACAACTTGTTCTGTCTGAGATCTTATCTGAGAATTTAGCTTAATAAAAACTAGTCCCAGTCCTCCAATCAGTAAAAAGGTGCCTAGAAAACCTACAGTTAATTTTTGCGCAATCTTCATGTTTAAATAATATTTAATATATTTCTATTTTAGAATAAATTACTATCTATTATTAATTAGATTGTTATAGTATATATTTAGATTATATATAAAAGAATTAAAACTCTCAGATTTACCAGCGATCGGGCTAGAGGAAACAAGAAACAGTAATAATTAACAATAAACATCTATACTTTCATGTTTTCTGTTCTCTCTAGCTATCTAAGTTTAAGGCTCCTGCCAAAGCAAACTATTATAATTATAGGTCTGCGATGCCTTCGTCTGATAACTGAATCGCGATCTGGGAGCTAGATTGTTGATTGGCGATTAGGGCTTCAGCTACTTCGTTTGTCAATACTCCAAAGAAGAAATAGCCTTTAGCATATTGGCAGCTTAATTCTTTAAGTTTATCTGCTTGTCTCATTGTTTCGACTCCTTCAGCGATCGGCTCCATTCCTAGGTTAGAAGTGAGATTGACAATGGAGCGGATAACTTGATATTTTTCGCGATAATTATCGATATCTTGAATTAAAGAGCTGTCAATCTCTAAGGTATCAATTGGCAGACTGTGTAAATAACTTAAAGAGGAGTAGTCCTTGCCAAAGTTATCCAAAGTGAGGTTAACCCCAAGAGATTTTAATTTCTGAAGTATGGAGGTGGCTCGATCGATATTTTCCCTAATTGCACTCTCAGTAATCTCCAGTTTCAAGCGATAGGGTTTCAAGCCAGTTTCCCGTAAAATTTCGGCAATGCGATCGGCAAAATCAGGTTGGCAAAACTGAAGAGGCGATACATTAACGCTGACAAATAGAGAAGAATCTAGGGGATATTGCTCTTGCCACTGGAACATTTGCAGACAGGCTTGACGAGTAACCCACCAACTCATCGAGACAATAAGTCCTGTTTCGTGAGCTACTTGCATAAATTCTGCTGGTGAAACTAGTCCCCTCTTTGGATGCTGCCAGCGTATTAGTGCTTCAAAGCCAACAATTTTCTTGTTGTTGAGATTGATAATTGGCTGGTAGAAAACTTGAAACTGGGATTGACTCATCCCCACCCGCATATCTCTCTCTAATTCAAAAAAGTTTAGTGCTTTGAGGTGCATCGAAGGTTGGAATACTGCATAGCAACCTTTACCTAAATCTTTAGCCCGATACATCGCCATTTCTGCATCTCTGAGTATATCCTGTGCCCGATCGTAGTGTTTGGTAGAAAGAGCAATTCCTATGCTGGCACTGATGTATACTTCGCGATCGGCTAGCTCGAAAGGCGCAGCCAACTGCTTCTGAATGCTGTCGGCGATCGCTTTGGCTTCTTTGATATCTTTGATATTTTCGATAACAATACCGAATTTATCTCCTCCTAAGCGAGCAATGATATTTTGGTAGGGAATATATGTGGAAAGTCTCTTGGCAATCTGAATTAATAGTTGATCTCCTACTGCATGTCCGAGACTTTCGTTAATTAACTTGAAGCGATCGAGGTCGAGAAACATCACAGCAAACAAATAATTGCTGCTCTTTTGCGCTAGGTTAATTAAGTTCTGCAGTAAACTCTGTAATTGCTGAGAGAAAAGAGTTCTATTTGCCAATCCCGTCAGTCGATCGTGCAAAGTTTCATAGCGCAATTGAGCTTCTATTTCTTTGCGATCGTTAATATCCGTGTGAGAGCCAACTAAACGAGAGAGTTTGCTGCGCTCGTCTCTCACTGCAATCGATCGACATGACATCCAGCGATATTTTCCATCTTTGTGTTTTATCCGATAGCAAATCTCTAATTGGGGAATTTTACCTTTAACGTGGGAGGCAAATTTTTCTTTTAGCATTTGAATGTTATCGGAATGCACCAGCTTAAACCATTCACTAAGAGTTGTGCCAATCTCAGAATCCACGTAGCCGAGCATGGATTTCCAACGAGGAGAATAAAACACTTGTTTACTCTTGAGATCCCATTCCCACAAACCATCATTGAGAGAGCGAGCAACTAGTGCATATCGCTGCTGAGTTTCTCTTAATATTTTTTGTGTTTGATATCGCTCGCTAAGATCTTTTGCCAAGCATAATATTTTCTTCATCCCGCCATATTTACTACTTATGGGATTGCTAGAAAATGCCACTGGTATTTTCCTTTTGTCTTTTGTAAGATAAACTTTACTTTCGTTAGTTTTTGTGGGGCTATTATTTAGTTTTTCTTCTTTTAAAATAAAATCTATTTTCTTTCCAATCAATTCTTTTTGGGAATATCCCAAGATATTTGACGTGTATTTATTGACTTTCTTAATATTTTTCTCAGAATCAATAACTATCACACTCTCAGAGATCAAATCCATAATACTCTCTAAATAAAAGATTATTCCAGTTTTCTGTTTTAAACTATCTACTAAATAGTTATAACTGTGAGCTAAATAAGATATTTCATCTTTATTTTTAAGGCTTTTATTATCTTGACCGACTTCCTCTAATCCTACTTGCAAAGCCACATTTTGTAACTGCTTAATTGGCAAATATACGTATTTATATACATAAGCCAGCAAGGCCATCGATATTAATAAAGACAAGACAAAATATAGTTTGACTGCTTCTAAAGATTTTTCAGTTTCTGCGCTAAATTCTTCTTCTATCTCCTCGATATCTTTAAAAGATCTTTCTTGATATTTATGAACTAGAGGAATAATACTCTCTCTTGATTTTTTGTTTAAATGATTGCTCCAATAATTTCTAGCTTCGTCTATTTTGTCGCTATCAATTAGAGTAAAAAAATAACTAAGATCTTCTCGATAATCAGAAAATTTACCTTCTAATTTGTCTATTATTTCTTTATCTTCTAGTTGTTCTTCTCTTCTGTCGTCTACTCTACTTTGATTTGCTGTTTTGTCCGCAGCAATTATTCCCTCAATTATATCGATTTTATCTTTGATTTTAAGTCTGTTTTCTTTGGCTATTTTTCCTAGTTCTTCCTTGTTGGCTAATAATACTTCTTGAATATCAAACTGAATTAAGTATAAATACTTGCCTATATTTACTGATGCTTTCGCTTCAGTATTTGTGTTGCCAATAAGCTTTTTAGTTGTAGTTTTAATATTAGAATTAATGTGTAAAAAATATGTTCCCAGCCCTCCTATTAATATTGAAGACCCTAAAAAACCTAAAATTAATTTTTGATATATTTTCATATGTTATTTTTTTATAGTTTATTATGATATTATAAAGATATATTCGGCTGTTTGTCAATTAGAGAAGAATGACGATAGGCGCAGCGTAAATTGTAACAATTGCTCCTAAGCAGGAAAAGCTTAAAACAGTTATCAGTTATCAGTTATCAGTTATCAGGTCTCCCTCATGGATTTAAAAGGAGACATTCTACCTACAGAATTAGGGGACTTTCGCTCCCATTCACAACTGATAACTGTTAAAGCACAATGGGAAACAACGATATTGATTATTATGGAAGAAGTACTTAGATCTTTATTGATAAAAATTAAATCAATAAAAGCTAAACTTAGGAATTAGGGATGGGGTCGGGATCGAGGATGAAAGTAAGAAGATGAGTATTCATCCTTTATTTTTTGTTAAAAATTATACACCTTACAAAAGTCGCAATTGGTGCGAGATTGGGAAAGGGTTAAAGAGAAAAGGAAAAAGAAATATTTCATCATTTTCTCTTTTTCTAACAACTACTTTTTAAGGCGATCTCGCTTACAGCGAAGCGCTGCTCTTACCCGCAGAGTGACTGTTAAAGGGAACAGTGACTGGGAAAGAATGAGTTTTTTGGTCAAGCCAATAAACCACCGCTAATTCGTTTAATTGCCGAACCTGCAGCATCGGAATAACGTAATTGACCGCAGAAAATTTGCATCATCTTTCGAGTTGCACTGGGTCGTTTAACAGCTTGCTGATAGCAAATTCCTGGAGCGCGATAGAATAATTGTGCTAAACGCTGCGCCCATGCCATTTCTTTTCCCCATTCAAAGTTGAGTAGCTCGCTATATTTTTCTAAAGCATCGCTCTCACCTGCAATAGCGCGATCGACTGCCAAAGCGGCTTGGATGCCAGAAAAAATAGAAGGTCTTATTCCCTCTGCGGTAAAGGGATCGACTACACAGGCTGCTTCTCCTGCTAGGACTGCATTTTGAGTATGCAGCTTTTGCTGACCATTCCACAAGAATATCGGATGACCGTGATGGCGTATCTGCTCTAGATTAATCCCAAATAGGTTACTAGCATAGTCGTGGAGAATTTGTTTGAGATGTTGTTTTTTCCGTCCTGCAAAGATTCCTACACCAACTGAATAGCCGTCAGCTTTAGGAAAGTTCCAAGCATAGCCGTTTGCAACTGCGCCAAATTCAAAGTGTGCGACGTTTTTATCTAATACTCGTGCTGGAGCTTCTACTTCCATAGCACTTCCAATTAGGCATTTTCTTTTGGTAAAACCCAACCAAGAAGCCATTGGCCCTTTAGCTCCATCTGCTGCGATCGTATATTTTGCAGCAAATAAACCTTGGCTGCTGTTGAGTTGCCAGTGGTTTTCTTTCCATTCAATTCCCTCAACTTTGGCTGGCGATCGCAACTGAGCTCCTTGCTCTCGTGCTTTGTCAACTAGAAAGCGATCGAACACTTCTCGACGTACCATCCAGATCGGTTTGATGTTTTGTTCGAGCAAAGGAAGTTCTACTGAATCTTCCATTTTCCAAGTGTAGCGAACAGTATCTACTTTGAGCGAAATAGCTTCAGAAAAGTCAAAATCAAACCACTCTGCAACTATAGGTGCAACGCCTCCGCCGCATGGTTTATAGCGCGGTAATGTTTCTTTTTCTAAGATTATTACAGAGCGTCCCTTTTTTGCTAAGTGATAAGCAGCACTTGCTCCACTAGGTCCAGCACCAACGATCGCGCAGTCGTACATATTTCTCTCATTAGACTATAAAAAGTTACTTTAATATAACTTGATATCAATAACTGACCATCTCAGCTATATTTTATGGTTGTTCTGAGTCACTTCAATGTAAATATGTTCTAGATCGACAGATTTGCGAGCGATCGAATCTAAAGGAATGTCATCAAAAGCAGCGATAATTTCCTTCAATTCTAGATGTTTTGGCAGCCAAAAAGCTAGGTCGCTGCCGTAACGTCTGTGAGTGAATCCTAACTCACTGCCACGAACGATCGCTTCCTCTTCTTTTTCTGTCTCAATGAGGATAATTTCTTTAGCAGGAATGAGTTTTCTTAACTCTTCTAAACTCCCTTCAGAAATAATTTTTCCTTCTTTTAGAATACCAATACGCTGACAAAGACGCTGGGCTTCATCTAACAAGTGGGTTGTTAGTAAAATTGTCATTCCTTGCTTTTTTAAATTCTGTATTAATTCCCAAATTTCATACCTCGTTTCTATATCTAAACCTGTAGTTGGTTCGTCTAAAATCAATAATTTGGGTTGGTGAACTAAAGCAACAGCAATATTTACCCGTCTTTTCATACCACCGCTGAGGTTTTCTACGGGAGTTTTTGCTCTATCTAATAGGTTTACTGCTGCTAAACTTGTTTTTACTTTTTGACGGCGTTCTTTTGATGTCAAACCATAGATTTGAGCGTAGAAATTGAGATTTTCTTGACAAGATAAAGTTTTATACAACAGATTTTCTTGCGGTGCTACCCCCAGCCAGGATTTTGTTGCTTGCGAAATCGGTCGATCGTTAATTTCGATCGTACCGCTATCGGCTTGGAGCAAATTGCAGATAATATTTATGGTCGTAGTTTTTCCAGCACCATTTGGACCGAGCAAACCATAAATTTCTCCTGGTTTAATATGTAAGTTTAAATCTTGTAGAATTCTTCGTTTGCCATAGGATTTAGTTAAATTTTTAATGTTTAGCATTAGCGGCAATCTTTTTGAAACGATTAAAGTCTTCTTTCAACTATTAACATACTGCGATAAGAAACCCATCCCAGTATCACCATTACTAAAGAAAACAACAGTAAAAACCAAAAATGAGAGGCAAACTCCGATAATTCTTGGCCTCTAGCCCAAACAGCCCCTAAAGCTTCATTCATGTGATAAATGGGATTAAATCGAGCAATTTTAAGTAGCTCGTCTGAAAATAAAGATGTTGGGAAAAAAGCGCCTCCTAAAATTAACAGAGGAACTCCAAAAGTTGCCACTAATGCATTAACATCTTCTGTGCGACGGGCTAACTGAGTACCTAGAATAAAACCCACACCAACATAAGCAGCAATACTTAATAAAATAATTAGGGATCCTAATAAAATAGAACCTGAAAACGTTGCACCTAAAAAAGTAGCAACTGTATAGACTAAAAGCGCTTGACCGATACCAATAAAACTGTGGGCGACAAAGATGCCCAAAAAATAAGAAGTTCCGCTCAAAGGCGAGATAAATAGACGTTTGAGGGTTTGCTGTTCTCTTTCCGAGACAACAGTTGCTACACTACCACCCAAACAACTAAAAAATAAAGCAGCACCAACCAAAGTTGAAGGGGCGGCAAATTTCATCGCCAAAGCTGTAGATATCCTAGCTCTGTTGGCGTAAATAGAGCTATTAAGCAGCAACACCGCGATCGGAAAAACGCACCAAAAAATTAGACTGCGTCTGCGTCTCCACAATTCGGTCAAAATTCTCTGTGCTACAGCAATGGTTTCGCGCCAATATTTCATAGTTGTTTGTTGTTTGCTATTTGCTGTTTGTTAGCAGCCTATCATAACGAGGACCATCCTAGAGATTTTGGGCGACATAGTTTGTCTCTACTGCTTTTAGAAATAAAATTGGTAATAATAAAAATAAAAATGTCTTCTTATTTATTAAAGAAATATAATCAAAGTTAAAAAAAGGAATCCTCATAACCAGAAAGTTTAAATAACCAATATAATTGCAAGGCTTCTAGACAATGTATAATACCTGTAATCTGAAAGAAGGAGAATAGCCTCATCGGATTGAACCTAAAAAACGATCGGGAACATAGGTTGTAACCAGAAGTCTCAGGTAACTCGGTGGAAGCGTAAAAGTTTATATAGAAGTCTGGGTGAGTAGTATTTAATAACTGCAAAAAGCGGAGCGCCCGCTCGGAGGTTCCCTCCGAGTTAGGACGCACCAAGCAGTCTGCGGTAGGGCATTCCGTGGACTTAAAATAAAGCTTACTTAATATCCGTTGCATTAGCTGGATTTGGTAAGAAGCCTACACCGTATACGTCAGTATCAGTGTAGGAGGATAAGAATATAATAATTTATTTTTATTGTCAACTTTAACTTCCCCCTCTCCCCCTCTCCCCCTCTCCCTATCTCCCTCTCAAACTTTCTACAGCGATCGAGGCGAGAAAATCAGTACCAGGAGAAAAATTATACAAACACCAGTCAGAAATAGCCTTGCAGTCTCCTTTAATGCTTACTATTCTGACTGGTTCTCCAGGAGTAAAAGAAACTTCAACTCCATCTAATGAACCCCCTAAACCTTCCCCAGTTGCTTTTAAATAAGCTTCTTTTGCAGTCCAAATCTGAAAAAAAGCTATCTGCTTGCGAGGTTCTTCAGCTTGCGCGATCGCTTCATATTCGCTTGTAGAAAAAAATCGTCGAGCAATATTTTCAGCGTCGGGCATGGGACGGAGGTATTCTAAATCTATACCTACTCTCCTATCTCTAGTAAAGGCATATACAGCTAAATCTTGGGAGTGAGATAAATTAAACTCTACACCACCTCCCGCCACACTTGGCTTACCCCTAGGAGTATATTCAAACTTTATTTGTTCTGGTTCGATAGGTAAATAGAGACCTAATATATTTCTAAGTATGCCGCGACCGACAATAAAACGCTGTCTGTGTATGTCAAAATGAAAGCGATCGGCTCTTTGAGTCTCTTGCAAGCAAAGAGTTTTTGCTAATTCTTCAACTCGTTCTGCGGGTAAGTCTAACTCAGCACGCCAAATATGAACCTCATTTTTAGCTAAGTTCAATTGTTCTGGTGGAAAGCGCCAGATAGGATCTTGTCGTTGAGAATTTTTGCTCGCTCTCGCTTCAAACTTAATTAAAACTAGGCTTTCCACATCTCTGTCAATTTTATTGCACAATTTTAATTACTACCAGATTTTAGCTCTTTCTATGAAGAAATTATTTATTGGAGTCTCGATCGTCAGTTTAGTGTTTCTTTATGGGTGTAGTTCCTGGAGAACTTCATTCTCCCGTACTGTCTCTGATGTCTCAAATCGTAATGCAAACATTATCTGTTATTCTGGCGGTAAATTAATTTTCTCTTCTGAAACAGATGGAAAAGTAATATCAGAACAAAATTCTGATGGTTATGTTTTTATCAACAAAAAAACTGGAAAACTAACGGAAGTATCTGGTGACTGCGTTATTAAATACAAATAATTCTTACCATACTCTCCAATCGTCCCAATCCAAATTAAAGATAGAAGTGTCGGGGAAACTGGTAGGATTGCCATTTTTCTCCAAGCGGCGGCGTAACTGTCGCAATTTGGGTTCTTGTCTGGGCAAATCGTCTACTAATTGATAGGGAAATATTCCTTCTTCTAAAGCAAATACTGCTGTAGTTCCTGCAGCTGCACCGCTCGACCATTCAAAAGAATGTACTCTATATGCAGCAGCGGCGATATTACTAGCAGCCATAGTTTTGCCAGCTACCAGTAAATTATCAATCTTTTGGGGAATTATAGCTCTTAAGGGAATTTGCGCCGGATAAGAAGAACCCTGTCCTCTACGCACCCCCTCTCTTTCTTTATTGCCAGGTTTTTCTGGAGGAGAAAAAGTCATGCAGGGGTGGAAATCGATGGCATAATGAGCAATGCCTACTGAATCTGGATAAATAGTCGATCGAGTTCGCTTTTTAATATCCTCCACCGATATTTCTCCAGCAATAACTTTAGGCATCTCCAACCCCGCTAATGCCTTCCAAAGATTTCGATACATTCTTGGCGAGAGATTTTTGCGATAATATTCATCTCGATAATTTTTGGCAGAAATATCGATTTCGTCAACGCTAAAACCATTGGGATAGGTAAGTGAAGGTCTGCCAATAATTCTTCGCGCTTCTCTGATATAGGGATATTTAGATAAACCGTGAACTGTTCCCATAGGGGAATCTAACCCCGATAAAAAGCGATGATTGGGTGCGATCGTCTTAATTCCCTCTCCTAACTGAGAATCGGTAGTACCTGCAACTAGCCAGTAGTAAAATCCTAACGCGAGTTCTTCCCCTTTGCGCAGTGCTTCTGGGCGCAAACCTCCCATCCAGCCTCCTCGATCGAGTTGACCGAGTTGTTCCAGTTGAGAGCGACTATATATTAGATTATCTTCAACCGTTCCTGGACGGTAATCATTTCCCCACACCCAATTTTGCATCGAGATATCCCCTGGAGTTGGTGTAGTGAAGCCAATTCCCCTAAATCCGCTTTTTTCTCCACTAGTAGGACTCGAAATGCGTCGATAAGTAAAAACAAAATCGAAATTAGCTTTGTTAGGGTTGGGATCGTAACCGTAGTAAGGTTGATATCGAGGATAGAAAGAAGGCATCTGTTGCGGTTGTGGTTCTTCCGTTCTTTCGAGCGCAAAAGTATAGGTAAAACCTTGAGTGCAGTAAGGATCTCCTGTGCTAGTAGGAGAAGAAGGATTGGAATAGGAAAGAGGATCCAATCCTAAACGATAAGGAACGTCAGCCAAAGCAACGATCTCACCTGTTTCCGTCGCTTCAATAACAAACCAGTCTGGCTGTTGGCTGTTGGCTGTTGGCTGTTGGCTATTCTCCCCCTCTCCCCCTCTCCCCACACTCCCCACACTCCCCACACTCCCCACACCCTCCCCAACAGGACTAAAGCGAATAATCTTTTTAGTCAATCTAGAAGAGTTTTCGTAGCTATAGATATCTTCAATAATTTGGGAGAGAGGTTCGGTATTTAAAGGTGGGGTATTGGCAGCAGGTGCGTGTTGAATGGCAATTACTTCCTCAATAATTTTACCGTCGTCGCTTATATTCAGTTCTTTAACGATCGTCCTGGGGAACCATTTGAGGCTGCCTTTACCTCGTTTAGCTGCCTTTTGTAACATATCCCACAGTAAATTGTGAGCGTCTTTTGGCATGAAACAACTCTCGCTTACCCAACACTCTCCAGGATTTAGTTTGCCGTAGTACTGTTGAATATTTTGTCGTAATTGTTTGTAACCGCGAGGGAAAAATAGGAGCGATCGCTGTTTTTTTGCTTCATCTAGTGCTGAGGTTCCTTGAGAAGAAATTTGCCCTCCTACCCAGTCAGTAATCTCTGTTAAACAAACTGTTCGTCCGGCAAGTATTGCTTCAGTAGCGGCTGCACTTCCTGCTAGTCCTCCTCCTACTATGAGAATTTCGCACTCTACTATTTCCTCTGTCGAGGGATTGGGCGCTGCTAGGGTCGAAATCGAACTCAATGGTATTAAGAATAGGCTGAGTGTAAGGGAAACAATTGTAAATCTACTCACAATTAAACTGTTAATTATTTATCTAAAACTTCCGAAAAAACTAGACTTTAAATTTAGATCTTTTCTCATATAAAGTAACTCAATCGTTTCTAATGTAATACTAAGATTAACTCTTATACTAGCTATAACTTATTCTAATAAGTACTTATACGATCTCGACTAATCAAGAATTTTATTTAATGTTAATGTTGTGGTAGGATAGGTATTAATTCATATCCAATTACATCGACACATTAAATATTCTAATTATATGATTTTTAGGTTCGCAAGAGATAATGAACTTATAAAAAGTTAATAATTTTCCGAGTTCAGAAAAGTCGAGCTATGTCCTAGAAGAGTTGAGGATTCTAAGGATTCGATATGTTTTTGTTGAAAAAAAATTAGTGAAACTGACAACTTTATTATTAGTTACGGTTAATCTTCTCGATCGAGACAATGCCAAAGCATAACCAGCAATAAAATACGATCGAAAACAAAGTCTACCTTTCAAGTTAAGTTTATTGGTTATAGAGAAAGTATATAGACTTAATGATGTTTCAAAAATGCTTTCACAATAAGATAGCATCCATTATATTTTTCAGTCTGTAACCCTTGTCACGAATGCAATAATGGTATTGTTATTTATTGTTTTTCCTTTGCTTTCGTGTGTTTTCATGATTTTTTAATAAACTTCAGTCAAATAGAGGCAAATAGCTATTATTAGATATTTATGTAAATATGTATGTTATGATTGACGAAAGTATATGATTAATTGCTACAATCTCTAATATTAGAATGATACATGGACCAAGAACAATTAACATCTATACGAGGTTGTCTGAGAGCTATTAAATACTACAGCGATCAGAAAATCACAGGAAGGTTACATTTTCAAAATCTATCTAACCAAAAATGGAATATCTACTATCGTCTAGGTCGTATAACCTGGGCTTCAAGTACGATTAACCCAAACAGACGCTTGTTACGGCATTTGTATCAAATTGTTAACGATAAAATCGAACTTAAAGATATTAATCTTCCCAGCACAAAATCTGAAGACTGGGAATATCAAATTATTACAATTCTTAGCAAACAACAGAAATTAACCCAAGAAGATATTTTCTCTTTAGTTGAAGGTACGGTAAGTGAAATATTGTTTGATTTGATACAGCAAGCTATAACAGAAAAACTCAACTACAAATACCAACTACAAAATTTCTTTAGTCCAGCATTAGTGTTACTAGATACAGAGAATTGTTTAGAGCAAGTAAAGCGAGAATGGTTGACTTGGCACAGTAAAGGTTTAAGTAAATTTTCTCCCAATTTAGCTCCTATAATTAAACAGCCACAAGAACTGCAAGAGCAAACTTCCACCAAGGTATATAAAAATTTAGTAGCAATAGTTGACGGTAAACGTACTTTGAGGGAATTAGCAGCATTAATGAAAAAAGATCTGATACTTTTGACCAAATCTTTGATTCCCTACTATGAAAAAGGTTTGATCGATCTAATTAAAGTATCTGACTGGCAATTGTCAGGGTCTCCTTCATTTAGTGCATCTGGAGAAAGTCAGAGTCAAAAATCAGATCTAGCCTTGATTGCTTGCATAGATGATAGTATGCAAACCTGTCAAGTAATGGAACATATCATAACTGAAGCTGGGTATAATTTTATGAGCATTCAAGACCCAGTTAAAGCCTTAACAAGTTTAATTAAACGCAAACCAGACTTGATCTTTCTTGACTTGATTATGCCCGTGATTAACGGTTACGAACTTTGCGCCCAAATTAGACGCATCCCTCAATTTAAAAATATACCCGTAGTTATTCTTACCAGTCACGATGGCATTATAGAAAGAGTTAGAGCCAAAATTAGTTATGCTACTAGCTTTATGAGTAAACCCGTAAAAGCGGAGAATGTACGAGCATTATTGGTAAAGCACTTGCCAATTCAAAAACAGCTCAAAAGTTCAAAAAACGCTTTAAGCAAAGAGCTGCGCATAAATATTTAATATAGCCTTTTGCAAGAGGGAAGGTAGAGACCTACAGCGATTTTAAATTCTCACTCATAAGATAGTAGCTTCTGGACTGGAGGTATAGCTTGAATACGATATTAATTGTTGAAGATGCTTTGATTGACATTGAAATTATTAGCAGTTGCCTGCAACAAGCAGGATTTTTTGTTGTCTGTGCGAGAAGCTCTGAAGAAGCACAACAAAAACTAAAGCAACAAAATCCCGATCTAATTGTTCTAGACGTTATTTTACCAGGTCAAAGTGGTTACGAACTCTGTCGCAACCTCAAAACAGATCCGAGTACCAGCAAAATACCAGTAGTGATGTGTTCGACTAAAAACACTAAGGTTGACAAAATGTGGGGAGGAATGTTAGGGGCAGATGCTTATTTGTCTAAACCCGTAAATCGAGAAGAATTATTGCGGACAGTGCATCAATTTATTAAAAATTAATTGATGAGAAAATAGCAAAATACTAACTACAGAATAAATCCGGCCCAATCATGCAGGAGCAAAGAAAACAATTTGTAGAATTTCAGCTAGGCAAAGGCGAATTCGCTTTACTGCCCGCCAAACAAATTATAGAAATAAAGAGACTTAAAGTAGAGGACATTGTCCCCGTCCCACAATTACCTAGTTGTATATTAGGAGTCTGTCAGTGGCGAGGAAATACCCTTTGGCTAATTGACTTAGGAGAATTAATAAGATTATCACCTTTGACATGGTCAAATAGTAACTTCATTCTCGTCCTCTTGGTTGAAGAGAAAACTATAGGATTAGTAGTTCCCAAAGTAAAGGGAATTAATTACTACGATATAGAAGAATTACTGGAACCATCAGAGGCTTTTTTTAACCCAGAGCTGATACCATATTTAGAAGGTTTTTTTCTCTCACAAGATAGAGAAATAATTAGAGTACTAAAACCAGAAGCAATAATTCAATTTGATAGTAGATCGGTTTTTGCGGTAGACTCTTTTTGAGATTCTTTTCTGCCATAAAGTCCGAGATGGTGGGGAAACTTACTAAATTTATTAGTATTCAACTCGTACTATTTATTTTTTCTAGTTCGTAGAATAAGCAAAATCGAATTATATTTTATTTCCAGAAAATACCTTGATATAAGACAAATTTAGAGATTTAGAGGAATAAACGATGACAATAAGCCAAGAAGCCCAGCGATCGCAGCACCAGCCAGGTGAAAATAGAAGAGAAGACCAAAAGCAAGCAAATAAAGTCGCAACCCGACAAAAATATCTACAAGAAAACTTGCGCAAAATAGTAACTAAAATACGTGAAGCTGAAAACTTAGAAACAGCGCTAAGTATTGTAGTTAATAACATTCGCGAGAGTTTAGCAGTAGAGCGAGCTATTATATATCATTTCACCCATAACGATCGAGGTAAAGTAATAGCAGAGTCTGTTGAAGACGGATGGCCCCCTTGTATAGGCAAAGAAATTCCCGCAGTTAGCTTTGGCATAGCTCAAAAAAACGACTACGGCAACCAAATAGCAACTACTATTGACTGTACTGAAGACGAGAACCAGAAAAATTCCCCTAAACTAACCCCCTATCAAAAACAACTGCTGGAGAAATTTTACGTAAAATCTAGTTTGAGCCTGACAATTACAGTACAAGGAAAGGTTTGGGGCTTACTAGTAGTCCAACAATGCTCTCTAGTACGTTATTGGCAAGAAGCAGAAGTAAATTTACTCTACTTAGTAGGAGACAAACTGAGCCTGAGAATACACCTGGCAAAATTGCGGGAGCAATGGCAACAAGTAGAGGCAGCAGACAAGGCAGTTAACGAAGTTATAGATAGAATTAGACGCTCTATTGACCTAGACACCATCTTTACCACCACCGCTAGTGAGGTACGAGTATTTTTGGGAGCCGATCGAGTGGCAGTTTATCGCTTTAACCCCGACTGGGGTGGAGAATTTGTTGCCGAGTCAGTTACAAGTGAGTGGAAACCGCTGGTGGGGACAGACTATGAAGTAGTTAAAATCAAGTCAGGAGAAAAACTCAACTGTCGCGATCGAGGAGCCATATATCACAATAACAAACAAAACAATTTCTCTGAGTGGACAGATACCTACATACAAGAAACTCAGGGGGGTCAATGGAGCAGCAACGATGCTTTTGTGGTAGAAGATATCTACAATGCTGGAATATCCAAATGTTACCTCCAGCTTTTAGAGAAATATCAGGTTAAATCTTACGCGATCGTCCCAGTATTTCTAGGAGAAAAACTCTGGGGAATGCTAGCAGCATATCAAAACTCTGGACCTCGGGTTTGGCAAAAAAAAGAAGTGCAGTTTTTACGCCAAATAGCAGCTCAGTTTAGCACGGCAGTAGAAAAAGCCGAAGCCTACGAGCGCATAAAATTACAGTCCGAGCGGCAAGCATTGCGATTAGAGCAAAAGCAAACTATTGCTAAAGTAATAGAAAAGATTCGGCGAAGTATAGACCTAGAAACTATTTTTAGAACTACCACTAGAGAAGTAAGGCAGTTTCTCAAGGTCGATCGGGTGGCAGTGTTTCGTTTCAAACCCGACTGGACTGGATTTTTTGTCGCCGAGTCAGTGGGTAATGATTGGACTCCTCTAGTCGATCGAGGCGAGTTAAAACTCGAACCGTCCTCAGAAAAACCCCAGGACTGTAGCGATGGCGGGGCTTTAATTGCTATTAGAAACAACAAGCAAACCGACCTCTCAGTTTGGGCAGACGATTATTTACAAGAAAATCAAGGGGGTCGCTTCGGCAGAAACGAAGTTTTTATCGTTGAAGATATTTATAATGCCGATCTTTCTGCTTGCCACGTAGAGGCACTAGAGAAATATGAAATAAGAGCCCATGCCCTAATTCCAGTCTTCGCGGGAGAAAAACTTTGGGGCATACTAGCAGCATATCAAAATACAGGCCCGCGAGTCTGGCAGCCTGAAGAAGTCGAGTTTTTGCAAGAAATTGCCGATCAATTTGGAGTAGCCTCAGCACAGGCAAAAGCTTTTGTCGAGCTGGAATATCAGAAGCAGCAGGGTTTAAAACAAGCACGACAAGAGCAAGCTCTCGGCAGAGTAATTAATCGCATCCGCGAGTCTATGGAAGTGGCAACCATATTTAAAAATACCACCGAAGAAGTGCGATCGCTCTTAGGAGCAGACAGAGTAGGCATTTATCGCTTCGATCCAGAATGGACTGGCAGATATGTCGCCGAATCCGTAGGCAAGGGGTGGATTCCCATGTTGGGCAGCCAAGCCCCTGAAGGACTTGACAAATGGGACGATTCTTACTTGCAAGAAACCAAAGGGGGTTGCTTCGCTAGGGGAGAAAGTTACGTAGTTGAAGACGTTCACAACGCAGGGTTATCTGCGGGTCATCTAGAAGCCCTAGACCGCTATCAAGTAAAATCCAACGCGGCAGTTGCCATTTTGCAGGGACAAAAACTCTGGGGAATACTGGGAGTATATCAAAACTCTGGGCCTCGCAAATGGCTCGATACAGAAGTAAAATTCTTAGAGCAAATTGGCTCTCAGTTGGGAGTAGCTTTACAACAGGCAGAGTACGTCGAGAAAATTGAAAAACAGGCAAGAGCTATCACTAAAGTAGCGGAAAGGGAGAAAAATTTCGTCCAATTCTTGGTGAAAATCAACCAACAAATTGTCGAGCAATCTCAACAAAAACTAAGTCTGGAAAATTTATTTAAAAACAGCGCCAAGGAATTGCGCAAGCTGCTCAAAGCCGAACGCCTCATTATCTCTCGATTCAACCCCGATTGGAGTAGGGTATTTATTTGCGAAGAAGTTAGTCCTAACCGCACCAAATGGACAGGCACAGAAGCAGCCTTAGTAGAAGAGTCCGATATAAAAGATAACAATAGAGGTCCCTATAGGGAGGGCAAAAATTTACTAATAGAAGATATTGAAAAAGTAGAACGTTCAAACTTCGAGTTAGAGTGGTTAGAGCAAATGGGAGTTAAAGCCTGCGCAGTAGTGCCGATCGTCAAAGGCGAACGATTGTGGGGCTTACTGGGAATATATCAAAATGACAGCCCTCGCATTTGGGAGCAAGGAGAAATTAATTTGCTCGCTCAAGCAAGTTTGCAGCTAGGCATAGCCATCCAGCAGTCAGAGTATTTAGAGAGGGTAAACGAGCAATCTCAACAATTAATCGACTCAGCAGAAAAACAAAAATCAGCCAAAGAGCTATTGCAAGAGCGCGCTACTAATTTATTAATCGCCGTTCGACCAGCCTTAAGTGGAGATTTAACAGTACGCGCCTCCGTTACCGACGACGAAATCGGAACGATTGCCGATGCTTATAACGGAACTCTGCAATCTTTGCGTAAAATTGTACTGCAACTGCAAGAAGCATCAGAAAAAGTAGCTGAATCTACCCAAGGAAACGTTTCCCTGGTAGACGGATTAAACGATCGAACCCAACAACAGTTTCACAAGCTCAAAAACGCCCTAGAACAAATTCAGAACATCCTCAAGTCTACCCAAATAGCATCGGCAAGTACCAAAAAGGTAGAAGCTGCAGTTCAACAGGCAAACTCAACCTTGGAAAAAGGCGATAATGCCATGAACCAGACAGTGGGGAACATTCTCAAAATCCGAGAAACCGTATCCGAAACACTCAACAGCATCAAGCGACTCAGCGAATCTTCCCAGAAAATATCGAAAGTAGTGCAGGTGCTGGGAAACTTTACCTCCCAAACCAACTTATTAGCAATGAATGCCGCACTAGAAGCTACGAGGGCTGGAGAATACGGACGGGGTTTTGCTGTAGTAGCAGAAGAAGTGCGAAGTCTCTCCTATCAATCCTCTGCTGCAACTACAGAAATTGAAGAACTAATAGAAGAAATTCAAGAAGAAACCGCACAAGTCTTACGAGCAATGGAAACAGGGCTTCAAGAAGTAGCATTAGGAACCGATCTAGTTGGGGAAAGCCGTCAAAACCTCAACGCGATCGTAGAAGCAACTAAGCAAATAAGCAAGCTAGTTCACGACATTACTCAGGTAACGAGATTGCAACAACACCAAGCTGAAGCCTTGACTAAAGCAATGAAAGATGTAGGAACTATCTCCAATCAAACCACTCAATATTCGACTCAGATGTCAGCATCTTTTCAAGAGTTGATAGAATATGCTAGTCAGTTACAAGCAACTGCTACTAAATTCAAAGTAACTTAAGTGGGCTATTGGGTATTGGGTATTGGGATAATCCTCTCCCATTCCTCCCCCTCTCCCCCCTCTCCCCCTCTCCCCCTCTCCCCCTGCTCCCCCAGCTATGACTAAAGACCAGGAACTGCGATCGCGAGCCTACAGATATTTTCTCGAAGAAGCACCAGAGTTGCTGCAAATCATCGAAAAAAACTTACTAATTCTGAGTGAAGAACCCAGAGCAATGAAAGTAAACGAGATGATGCGAGCAACTCATACCCTCAAGGGTGGCGCTAATGCGGTAGGACTAGAGCGGATCAAAAACATTGCCCATTCTTTAGAAGATATATTTAGATGTCTATTTCATCAAGATATCCCTATCGACTCGGAGCTACAAGGGACGCTGATTCAAGCATACGAGTGCTTGCAAGTCCTCGTCACAGCCACACTGACAGACACTTCAATTGATTTCACTCAAGTTCAAAACAAAGCTGACTCCGTATTCGCAGTTCTCCAAAAGAAACTAGGCAAGTATTACAAAACCTATAATAAAATCCCAAGTTCAGCGGAATTAGGGTTCGATATAGTTAAATCGATTTTTGAAGTAGGAGTACAGCAACAGTTAGACGAAATTGCTCTGCTAGTAACAGATGCGCCTCCTGGTAGAGAATTAGCCAACAGCCTGACATCTAACTTAGAAGTATTAGTAGAGTTAGCAGAGTCATTCAATTTGTCGGGTTTTGCTGATATAGCCAAAGTAGGCATTAATGCTTTGGAAATCAATCCAAACAGAGCTAGGGAGATAGGGACAACAGTACTTGCCGATCTCAGAAAAGGACAACAGCAAGTCATCTCAGGCGATCGCTCTCGCGGGGGAGAACCTTCTGAAAAGCTACAAAAAATGTTAGTAGTAGAAATTAACTCCCCAAGCGAGTCCAAGAATAACTCTCTCTTAGAAAGCATCTGGGGAGAAGAGGAAAAATTAGACTTGAAATCTATAGAAACGATCGACCGACGAGAGCGACAGGAAGAGGAATTAGAAATTGAAGACCCTACGAAAGAACTAGAAGAGAGCGAAAGTTTAGAAGCAGAGATTGTAACTGAGGAGAGATGGGACGAAGAAACACAACAAAGCCAGACCTTACAAAAGATTATTTCAGGTAGCTCTCCAGAACAGGAAAAAATGTCCGCCAAAAATCAACCTCCAAGTATACCTTCCGAGAAATCAGAATCAGTTGATTATTCAACTCGTTCGGTGCGAGTAAAATTACAAGGATTGCAGAATCTAGATTACTCGGTAGGAGAATTATTAATTAATCAAAACTACAAAATATCAGAAGAAGAAAAACTACAAGAAGCTGTTAAAAAACTACTTAAAACTAATAAGCAACATCGCCAAACCTTAAGTCGCTTGCAAGATAAAGTTGAAAAACTTTTGATAGCGAATAGACAACAGCAATTAGAAATTCAAACAAGCGTTACTTTCGCTCTCGATAACGAACAATTAAATCGGCATCGGGAATTATATCAATTATCTTCGCTCGCACTTCAAGAAATAGAAGCAATAGAAGCCAGCGCTAAGTCAATAGAACTAAGAGGGAAAAACTCACAAGTTAGTGGAAGGGAGCAACAGCGACTTTTAGATAACGTGCGCGATGACTTGATGAAAGCACGAATGCAACCTCTAAAAGAAGTTTTTACTCGCTTTTATCGCACAGTCAAACAACTGGAAATAGCCTATCACAAACCAGCTAATTTAAAGCTAATCGGGACAGATGTGTTAATAGATAAAGCGATCGCCGAGAAACTTTACGCGCCTCTACTACACCTAGTACAAAATGCTTTCGCTCACGGAATAGAACCCGTCGAAATACGCCGCCAACAAGGAAAATCCGACGCAGGTCAAATTGAAATTCGCGCCGTACAACAAGTAGGAAAAACCATAATAGAAGTTAGGGACGACGGTCGCGGTATAGATTTCGAGCGGGTTAGAGCAAGAGCAATTGACATGAATCTGTATACAGCAGAACAAGCCTTAAAATTATCCTCAGAAGAACTGTCAGAGCTAATTTTTCAGCCAGGATTTTCCACCGCATCTAAAACCAGCGACATTGCAGGACGAGGTATTGGATTAGAAATAGTTAAAGCTCAAGTAGAATCCCTTGAAGGCAATTGTACCCTGCGATCGCAATCGAATCGAGGAACTAGTTTCTTATTAGAAATACCTTTAACTGTAACCATATCAAAACTAACCATTATCGAAACAGCAGGTGTAACTTATGCCTTGCTTTCCGATACAGTAGAAAAAATTCTCAACTCTGATTCTAGTCCGCTCCAATTCATAGAAGGACAAAAAGTATTGATTTGGAGAGTTGGAGAAAAAGAATCGATCGTTTCAGTCAGTCAAATCTCAGAATTAATTAATTATAAATCTTCTCTTGCCAACAATATCCATAAGTCTCGATCGAGATTACAAGATAAGAATCAGAAAAAGAAAAAAACTTCTTGGCTATCGCCTCCAAGTTCAACTCATCTAATTTTATTGCGCGACGGCGAAGAATTGCTTGGTTTAGAGGTAGATAGAATTATTGGAGAACAAGAAAGCGTCATTAGACCTTTAGACAAAGCGATCGAGCCTCCTAGCTATGTTTTAGGCTACAGTGTTTTGAGTAATACTAATTTGACCTTAGTAATTGATGGCATTTCTCTGACAAGGGGAAATCGATCGGCAAGTACAATAAAATTCAATCCTTCTTACTTTAACGATCTCCAGGATAAAGAAACTTCTCAAGCGAAAGTTGGGGAAGCATTACCTGCGGTGTCAGTCTCTCAAAGTCAGATTTTACATTCCTCTCCCCCTCCCTCAGCTTCTGCTGTACCTACGGTGTTGATCGTAGATGACTCCCAAAGCCAACGCAAACTCCTAACCACAACCTTACAAAAAGAAGGTTATCGAATTATTGAAGCCGAAAACGGTAAAGAAGCTATAGAAACTATGGTAGCGAACCATTTCAATATTCAACTAGTGATTTGCGATATTGAAATGCCACAGCTGAGTGGTTATGAATTTTTGTATCATTACCGCCAAAGACCAGAGTTAATCGAAATTCCTGTTGTCATGCTAACTTCCCACAGCGGGGAAGAAAGTCGCGTAATTGCTCTAGGGTTAGGTGCTAAGGCTTACTTTACTAAACCGTTTTTAGAATCAGATTTTTTGTCTACTGTTGCTAATTTAATCCAAAAAAGTTTGAAAAAGAATTCTTTCTCCAAATTTTTACCTTTCTCAGACTCTTGAAAAAATACTGCTACAGATCAATTATCCGAATCTATTGCCTATTGCCTATTGCCTGTTGCCTTTCCTAACCGAAGTGTAGCAATCTTAAATGAAATTGGTATAGTAAAACTTCATGTAATTTATAGACAAATATAGACATCAATAGTCTATAATGCAAGTCATGAAGTTAAGTGACTATGCCAAGCAACAAGGGATAAGTTATCGTACTGCTCATCGGATGTGGAAACGTGGCGAACTTAAAGGTCGTCAGTTATCGACAGGCACAATTTTGATTGATACAACTACCTTAGTTGAAGGAGCGATCGTTTATGCCAGAGTCAGTAGTGCAGAAAATAAATCTAATCTAGAATCCCAGGCATTGAGAGTAGAGAGATACTGCATAGCTAGAGGATACAAGATAGTAGGCATTGTTAAGGAGGTAGGTAGTGGTGTAAATGATTCGAGAAAAAAGCTCATTAAAATGCTCAAACGTGATGATTATAATTTAATTGTTTGTGAACATAAAGACCGCTTGAGTCGAGTAGGATTCAATTACATTAAAGTACTACTTAACCAGATGGGGAAAGATGTAGAGGTAATAAATGAGGCCAGAGAAGAACGAGAGGATTTGATGAGTGATTTTGTCTCTATCATCACCTCGTTCTGCGCCAGAATTTATGGCATGAGAAGGCAAAAACGACGTACAGAGTGCATAATTAAGTGCCTAGAGGAAAAGTAATGAAGCTAGTAGAAAAGCATTTAATTAAGTCTTCTAAATCCATATATAGAGAAATAGATAAATTGTCTTTTCTATCCAAGAACTTGTACAACTGCGCTGTGTATCAGTGTCGTCAAGCATTTTTTAGAGAAAAATCTATACCTAGCTTTAATCAACTTTATCATCTACTCAAAACAGGTGATGACTACAAAGCATTACCAGCCAAAGTGTCTCAGTTAATTATCAAGCAAGTAAGCAAAAGTTTTCAATCTTACTTTGCTGCTTTCGCTGCTTACAACCAAGACCGTTCTAAATTTCTGGGTCAACCAAAATTACCTAAGTACAAACATAAAATCAAAGGGAGAAATCTACTAACTTATAATTATCAAGCCATATCCAAACGAGCATTAAAGCAAGGTTTGATTCAGCCATCGGGAACTAATCTATCTCTTCCTAGCAAACAGCAAAAAGTAGATGAAGTTAGAATTATCCCGAAAAATGGAGCTTATGTAGTTGAAGCAGTCTACACAGTTGAAAGAGAACAGATCGAAGAATATAGACATACTCGTGTGGCTGGGATTGATATTGGAATCAATAACTTGGCAACAGTAACGTCTAATCTACCTGAGTTTCAGCCTTTTATCGTTTGTGGTAAAGCACTCTTAAGTGCTAATCGTTACTACAATAAGCAAAAAGCTCGACTTCAATCTTTACTACCAAAAGGAAAACACACTTCTAATCGCATCTTGAGATTAACCACCAAACGTAATAGCAAAGTGGATTATTACCTCCACACAGCTAGCCGATATGTCGTCAATCAGCTAATCGAGCAAGGAATAACCCTGCTTGTAATTGGCAAGAACGATCGTTGGAAGCAGTCAGTTAATCTGGGAAAAAGAACCAATCAGAAGTTTGTCAACATCCCACACGCTCGGTTTATCGAACAACTAATCTATAAATGTCAGTTAGTAGGAATTAAACCAATTACCGTAGTTGAAAGTTATACGTCAAAGTGCAGCTTTCTCGATCTTGAGTCAATTAAGAAACAAAAAGCTTATTTGGGTAGAAGAGTAAAGCGAGGATTGTTTAAATCTTCCTCTGGTCGAGTCTACAACTGCGATCAAAATGGAAGTTTGAATATCATCCGAAATGCAGTTGGTGATTCCCTATTTGTGGGACAGCCGATAAAGAGGCTCGTAGTTAGCCCTGTACGGGTTAAACCGTACCAAGCTAAGTTATGTCATATTTGACTACAAAACTAGTAACTATAACCTTTGGGAAATTGGTGCTTTAGCGATCGATCACTTGAACATTAGTCGGGGAGAATGTATATGTTAAACAAAGTGCGGCTTTAACTCCGGTCACCGCAGGGACTGAATATCCGATCGCTAGGCAAGATCGTTTCAGCCTGCATTTATTTACTCGTAGGCATTTTATAAATAAATATGCCTACCTACTTAACTATTTTTGGCTACAGAGATTTGTAACGCTTGCATTAGACCTCTCCAGAAACCCTGATTTTAGAACGGTAGCATCAGAGTTCCAGCCTAATTATTGGAGATGTCTATTAGTCTTCGGTCTATTTTTCTATTTTCTGAATCAAATTACGAATCTTACTGAGTTCGTTGTCAATAATCTTGCGCTGCTCAAAAGCACTGTACATATTCCGCGCAACTTCCAGTTCTAGGCTCTTCTTACCTGTAGTTTTCAGAACTGTAGCTAAATTTTGGAAACAACTGTTACATTTGATATTCCCAAGAGTCTCGGCTGCGGACTTGGCCCTATGTAGTGTAGAACCAAAAGTTTGCGCTAAATGTTCAATAGCCTTTTCCTCTGCTGGAATTTCATGAATTGAGTACCCTTTTTCCGATGCAGTTAATTGCTTGAAGTTTCTGGTTTTAGGCATATTTAACGTAACATCAGCGTGAATTCCAACTTTTCGCTCTGGTAAACGCTCGATTGTCTCAGCCAATATATCATTTGCTTCAGTTAAGCAACAGCTTCCATTGAAATAAAAGGCTCGTCCAACTGCATCGCAAAAGAAGTCCTGTGCGAGATATTCTTCATCCCGACTGTAAGGGGGCGTTACTCGAATTCTCAAGGGAGAGGAAACAATGTCTTCCTTCTCTAAGTGGAGGCAAACTTGTATGTCATAAATACCAGGAGCATCAATCATCCAGCCACGGCTGCCGACAGAAACGAGAAGAGGCGCATACATCGACTCTGAGGAGCCAAGCACCCTTTGTTTGGGTTTATAGCAAAACTGAGCATAAGGTTGATAAGCCATCTGGGAACTGCCTCGTCGCTTTACAATAACCGTCATCCGGTCGGTAAATTCCAGCAATTTTTCATCGACGAGCTGAATTTGATTAGTTTGATTAGTTAGCTTCAGTTCAATCCCAACAGGTTCAAGAAATTCAAATCGATTGCCATCACGATGAGTACGAAGTTCTAGGGTAAATGTTGGCATTGGGGATATTCTTGCCTGCTCGAAGGCGTGGTTGACAGCAAAGTCTGCATGGCCCATTTGAACAAATGATTCTGGCGCATGGCGCAAAAAGAACAACTCTTCATCACTGAAACGGAACATAAAGTCCCGGAAGAAGTCGATCGTATTTCTGTCAGGAAATCTTGGGCGATCGCTCTCCTGATAGAAAAAGGGATAGTTCATGAAGCTCTGGAGATCGAAATCTCTGATTTTTTGCGGCAACCATGGACTGCCAAGATGTTTTTGCCATGCATGAAGTAAGTTAAAAGCATGTCCCATCTCGTGGACTGCGGTCCAGAAGGTCATCCGCCGAACCCAGGCATCAGGTGCAAGGTCTCCAAAGGGAGCATTAGAGGTAAACGAGTTGACAAATAATGCTGTGCCCTGCCTCTCTGCCCTGCCGATGCTGTCGAACATAATCCCGCCTAGACTTGTTCCTTGATCGTGAATTCCTGCAAAGAAGGTCCATAAAGCCCACCGAGTTAGATTTCGTTGGCTAGGTGGTAGTTGTGCAATGCTGGAAAAATGTACCTGCATAGCGTCATGCATTTCGGCATCACTCCAGGATGCATTCGTGCCGCTTGCGGACGAAGGGATAGTTGTGTCGCCTCCAGTATGCAGCACACGAAAACCAGATCGTTCGAAGACGGTATCGATGGTAAGTCTCTCCGCAGGTAAAGTTGCTGGACGGTTTGGGTGAGAATCTGTTTGGTAATCGAGGGTGAGATCGACTCCTTGTTCTGCATCAAACTCAAACTGAACTTCCCTAAAGAAGGGAGAACGAAATGTGTAATCACGATTCAGTTCCGGCAATCCTGGACCCGAAAAGGTGACTCGTGTTAGAGCATCTCTCCGCTCGATTGATACTTCTGTGTAGGGAAAGATACCAGAGGAGCCTCGCTTGAAAATGATTGGTCCAACCCAACGAAATCCATCAGAAAGTTGCTCAACAGAGAGTGGGCGAGCAACCCAATGTATACGGAAAGTTAGACCGCTAAACCCAGTTCCACTGGCAACCATCTGTGGAAAATTTCCGTCAACGTCAAGACGTAGTTCTTCCCGTGAAAATGGAACTCCATCAGAACTTGACCACTCATATAGTCCACTGTTCGTATTATTACCATTCATCATGTGGTCTCCTTATTTCAAAATACAATATTAGACAAAGCTTTATCAGCCGAAATTAAGTCAAGATTGGCTAAGAAACGAATCTTCTCCAAACATATGGTTAAGTTATCTATTGTTTAGCCGTCATCCATGCTGCTGCTGCTACCAGACGAGCAATATCGGCTGCATATTCAAAATCGACCTGGAGATCGCGGGCTGTATGATAATTAGGATTGTTCACCCCTGGCATGACTTTTTTGGGCGGTCCCATGAACAGGTCTTCGGAAACAAGACAGGCTGTATATCCCACTTGTTGAAAGCTCGAATGGTCGCTGCGCGGATCTCCAGCATCAGGAGTTGTATAAATCTGTGGTGACTTGAGTTTGGGAGAAACTTGAGGGACTAATTTTTCAATTTGCTGTGCCAGTTTCAGGGATCTTTTTTCTACTGCTGGAGAATTTTTATGTCCAACATGAACCTCGAAGGGTAAGGGAATATCATGTTTCTCTTTTCGGTATCCAATCATATCCAACTGATACACAGCAATGATGGGAGCATTAGCTTGGGCTTCATCTCTAGCATATTCTTGGCTTCCAACTAGACCCTGCTCTTCTGCATTGAAGAGTACAAAACAAATTGTTTTTTTATGTTTCTTAAATAGGCTCAGTTCCTTGAGCGTCTTGGCAATAGCAAGAACCCCAGCTACTCCACTTCCATCATCGTCAGTACCAGGTGCTGGATCTACTTCTGGATTAAAGTTGGGTTCAAAGTTAGCTGTTGAATCAAAGTGAGCGCTGACAATTACGATTCCATCTTTCTCATTTCCCGCACCTGGAAATTCTGCTACAACATTGTATAGTTTGGGGCGATTCCCAGGATTGGGACGATCGAATGGATGTAAATAAACGGAAAAGTCCCCATCACCAATGGCTTCCAAATCGCGAGCCAGAGCATCTGTTGCTTTGGCATTATCATCACTGTCAATATGACGGCTGATGATTTTGCTATTCCCCGGAGGCTCAATTGGTTCTTTGCCACTATATTTGGCTAGGTAGCCACTAATCATCTTCGAGGTAATAGAGGAAAGTTTGGCCAACTCTTCAGGTTTCAGAGAGATATCGACTTCTGGCTCAGCCACCAAACTGGCAAAGTGCCCAGTCCCTTGGACAGCCAAGGCATCAAGTAAGCTCAAATTTGGGATAAGTTTAAGATTATGTCCGTGATAGGCTTCTTCAAAGTGATAGTTATCAATTGAAGACATTGCTGGCAAGGCAATATAAAGACCCTCATGAGAAGAAGATATAACCCATGTAGATTCTTGTTCGTTACTAAATAAACCCGCAGATTGCCCTTCTGGGACAAGAAAACCAGTACGAACTTGGCGATCATCTCGCAGCAGATATAAATCTGTTCTTAGGGGAGAATCAACTTCCCCTAGTCGCTCCACCTCAAATCCTAAATCATCCAGACTCAAAATAGTAACTGTTGAAGCGCTCGCATATACTTTCGTGCCTCTGTTGTCGGTAGTAACGTGTATCGGCACGATGGGTAAATCTCTTAAGGGACTTTGCCAATCACTGTTAGCCTGCTCAGCAGAAACACCCAAGGCAGTATATCTTAAATGTCGTCCCTTCAACACATCCGCAACCAGAATGGGATGGGGAACTACCCGCCAACCCGCTTCCAGGGCATAACTTCGCTCTTTACTGTCCTCACCAACAAATAAACACTGCTCAGGGGTTGCAGACAAGCCGGCTTGAGTAGCAGCACGCCTAAATATTTCTGGAGAGTCTTTGGGACCGTAGAGGCGCAGATCGGACTCGAAAAAATTCAAAATTTCAGATTCAGAGAGGACTCTTTCTACGTTTTCAGCTGTGTCGCTACCAATATTTGATATAATTCCAAGCCGCTTGCCATCGTCATGCAACTGCTGAAGCACGTCTGGCACATACCTATAAACAGTTAGAGTGGCAAGACGGCCATTAGGTGAAACTCTTGGAGACCCAAGGGTGTTGCCAATGTCAAAGAAAATAACACTTGAAGTATTTCTATCCATGATTCACCCTCTAGTTTTTAATTGATTTAGGGTGTGTCTGTAAACTATAAAATCTATATTTTGACCTACTGCTTATTACTTCGAGATAATCCTTTTACTTTACGCAGAGGTTCTATTTTTTGGAATAATTGTTTACCTATTGAGTTGACCGACACGCCCTAGGAATTTTGTTTGTTAAACGATTTTAGATTGTGGATTCAACAGGCTCCTTCCCTTTAGAGAGGAGTTAATCCAAAATCCCCAAGAAGAAGGTCAATCAGAGTCAAATCTCTAATTGATTTTTTCTGCCTCAACTCAAACTCTTATCTTAGTTGACGCAGCTCTTATTGATTTTTTCTTAAAATGTTGTTAACTCAATTATGGCATTCTCTCTTTAAAAACTGTCCGTATTTTTACGAAAATTATTGAAGATTAGAGTAATTACTAAAGTTTAGTAAAGATAAAAATTTGGAAAATTCTCAGGATTTCTCAGCTGCAGTGCTCAGGGAGAAAAGTTGTATTTACACAAGCC
>JASJDA010000349.1 GCA_030065755.1 Prochloraceae cyanobacterium
TACAAACTCCCATTCCTCTAACAGCTAAATTACCTGTTTTACCCTGCTATGGGGGTGAATCTATCGTCAGACGCTTATTTGAACCCCTAGGTTATGCGATCGACCTACAACAACATCCTCTAGACGAAAATTTCACCGATTGGGGAGATAGTCCTTACTTTACAGTCAAGCTACAACAAACAGTTACTTTACAAACTCTTCTATCTCACCTTTACGTCCTCATACCAGTTTTAGATGCAGACAAACACTATTGGATCGGGGACGATGAAGTAGAAAAACTGTTACGGGAATTAATTAAGGAAAAAACTTTTACTGAGATTGTGGGTGTTGATGTCTCTTATCGTTGTTTAGAAAGGGCTAAAGACAAACTACACTGGGACAGATTACCCCCGATGCAGCAAAAACGCCTGCAACTACTTCAAGGGTCTTTAATGTATCGCGATCGGCGTTTAGAAGGTTATGATGCAGCTACACTGATAGAAGTAATCGAACATTTAGATCCGCCCCGTTTAGCAGCGATGCAACGAGTATTATTTGAGTTTACTCGACCTCAAACTATTATTATTACTACGCCTAATCGAGAATATAATGTCAAATTTGAATCCTTAAGCGCAGGTCAATTCAGACATAAAGACCACCGTTTTGAATGGACGAGACAAGAGTTTCAAGATTGGGCGAATGAAGTAGGAAAAGAATACGCCTATACAGTGCAATTTTATTCTATAGGAACAGTAGATCCAATATTAGGCTCCCCAACTCAGATGGGATTGTTCGTTATTTAAGAAGAAAAAATATCTTCATCAAAATTCGAGGTTTCTGGTGTATTCTGTTCCCAGTCAGGACAATTTTCCCCATCCCAACCGTAAGGATGCATGCCACAAACAAGCAAATTGCCTCCATAAACTCGACCGTGATAGTTCTCACAACCCATACAAGCTGAATGTATCTCTGAAGTGGGTTCTACTTTAGGATTGAGGGAAAAGTCTGTTTCTTCGACCAATTCTTCCTCGAAGATTACGTACTCAAATTCCGTGTGAATATCAATAATTGGTTGAAATAGATTTTCTATAAATCGATCTATTTCAACCTCAATATCATTTTGCATTTCCTCAGCATATGTCTGACAAGTTTCTGTTACCTCCTCAGCAATAGCCTCAACCAATTCACCGACACTTTCAAGACACTGTTGGCATTCGAGTGCCACTAATTCTACTGTTGCCAGGAAATCTTTTTGCCAGTCTTCCATATTTTTTGGTTGATTTAGAGGGTCAACTAGAAAATTCTAGTCATATAGGAATTTTAGCCCCAATCCTTAAATTCCTAGGGTTTGATATAAGTATACAATCCTAGAATATCACCTTTAGGGCGGTTAAAATCATTTTTTTTGTCAATAGAGTCAAATTAATCAATTGCGTCAGCTTTGACTTCCTTTACTTTTTTGTAACTATTCTCGCTTTAGCCGACGCAGTTCGTCTTGTAGGGATTGTACCTGTTCCCTTAGTTTACTTATATCTTCAGGAGCTTTGCTAGAAGCTTGTTCGTCTTCTGTAACAATTTCAATTAGACGGGGTTCCTTACTTTCTTTTTTCTCAGGAGTTTCCTCGACTTGTTGTTGTTGAGCTTGCTTCAGTAGATCGTCAACGAACTTACGAGCTTCTTCTGTAGTCATTTCGCCCCTTTCGACCATCTCATCTGCTAGCTTCTGAGCTTGGCTTCTTAACTCCTGAAAGGTCATCCCTGCTTTTTCACCAGCGTAAGCAGCTAGTCCAACACCTAGATAAAGGGCTTTTTGAACAATATCTCCAAAACCTGCCATATTTAAGAATAGCTCCTAAAACTGTTGCTTCTTCTAATTCCAGGATACGAAGGAGTTAAAAATTTGCCCATAAAATTTTTTGACAGGCATTAATAATATTGAATAGTTAAAAGACCCGGAGGTCACGCCTATCACAAGCATCCCGTATTGCTGCTACTTCCGTCCTGACAAGGTTTAGGCGTCGTAATCGCGTGTTCCGGATCGTTCCTATTATAACATACCTAAAGTCAGAGTTGAAGATTTTTTGTTGGCATCAAAAAAAATCCCTTCGGTATAGTTGGCAATTCCGTCGGCTCAGATCGTTAATCTCGATATCAACTTAGCTAACATAATTCCCAGTTGAATGGCAATCAAACCTAGGATACAACTACCGAGCCAATAGCTAGCAAAGGTTATATATTGTCCCTGATTAATAAGTTTAATACTATCTAATTCATAACTAGAAAATGTCGTATATGAGCCTAAAAAGCCGACAACGATCGATAAAATTAAGTCAGGAGAGAGTTGCCAGAAATGTTCTCCTGTTAGGGCAATAGACAAACCCATCAAAAAACTACCTGTCAGATTGACAAATAAAGTTCCATAAGGAAAATTATTACCAAATAAATCAGTCAACCACAAACCTAAATAATAGCGAGATAAAGCTCCGCCAATTGCTCCAAAACTAATGGCTATTGGCACCCTTAGTGCTGGCTGTTGAAATGCTTGTGTTGCTAGTGTTGGGACAATGGCGAATAATTGAATTAACACTCTCATGTCGATTAGTTTAGTATATGTAGCGTAAAAAAAATGTTACTCGATAACAGTGAGTGAAAAAAGTTGACATTGGCCTGTAACCCAGAACCTATCCGATCGAAGTCAAGGATGAGAGCAAGTTTTAGACGATCGTCAATTAATTGAATTATTTTTCAAAAAGTGCGCTCCCAAACTAGCGATCGAGAACTACTCTCATATTTTCTCTGATTTGAGATTAAAGTTTTGATGAATCTAGACTTTAGCAGTTGTTTTCTCTGTCCCCTCGAGACATAATTCGTTTAGCTTCATCTTTGCTAGGGAGATCGAGATTGAGATTTTACCGGTTAAACAACTGGAGCCATTCGGAGACTTGCTGAATCGATCTCGATTCTTGGCAATTGGTTAGGTCAACTCAAAATCTGTCACAATCAAGTAAATTGATCGACGTAAATTTGAGTAATTTTAATACGAGCGTTGTCACTACTATGAAAGTTATGAATTACAAATTATAAAATTTTTGTCAGAGGCTTTTAACAAATTGCGATCGCCAAAAAAAATAGTCGATCGAGAAACATTAATTTGCAATATAATTATTTTATTAATAATATTGTTCTTTATTTCCATATTGACAAGGTAAAAGTCCAAGATAAAATAACCAATACCTTTAGAATATAACTGCGCTCTTTACCGAGTGTCAGTTCCGACAAAAGTGAATCTCAAACATTAATTGCTCTTGGTTATGCCAAGATAATTGCGTTAAAGCACTTCTAGTAAATGCTGCTTAATTGACGTGAATTTTCACTTTAGTCTGGGGAATTTAGGATAGTCAAATTGAAAATATGCCAGTAGTGAGTTTATCCTAGACCACGAATTGGCGTGAGGAGTTAAAAAAATGAAATTACGCGATAATGCTTTAGAGATTCTCCAAAAAACCAGTCGAACTTTTTATATCCCTATCAGTGGTTTGCCTTCAGGCTTACTAGAAGCGGTGGCATCAGCCTATCTTTGTATGCGCGCGATCGATGAAATAGAAGATCATCCTCAAATAGATAATTTCACCAAAGCAAAACTTTTACGTACTATTAGCTTGAACTTACAAGCAGCAGTGGAAGATTCTACAGTTGATGACTTCTGTGGGAGATTACATCACCACCATATTGAACTGCCAGAAGTAACGATGCGAGTGGGAGAATGGGCGCTACTAGCACCAGAAAGTATTGCACCTCGAATTTGGGATGCTACGGCAGCTATGGCAGAGCGCATGGCTTATTGGGCAGAGATCGGCTGGAGAGTTCAAACAAAATCAGATTTAGACCGTTACACCTTTAGCGTAGCTGGAGCGGTAGGTTTATTGCTTTCAGATTTGTGGGCTTGGTATGACGGCACCCAAACCAACCGAGCGTACGCGATCGGCTTTGGTAGAGGACTACAAGCCGTTAATATACTCCGCAACAATAAAGAGGATTTGGTTCGTGGAGTGAGTTTTTATCCTGACGGTTGGACTGAAAAAAATATGCAATCTTATGCTCGTTATAATCTCAAACTAGCCGATGCCTATAACCGGTCACTTCCCCGTCGCGGTCCTGCTATAAGTTTTTGTCAAATTCCCTTGGCGCTAGCCTATGCTACCCTTAATGTTTTGGCTCTGGGTAAAGAAAAACTCAGCCGCAGTGAGGTTCTTGCGCTAGTACAAAAGGTAACTAAATAGTTTTTTGAGGAAGTCTCACCGCTACACCAGAGATTATAGCGGGAGATTTCCTCAGATTGCTCGATAAAAATTTTTAAGAAGCGAAAAACTAGCACGAGAGGAGCAAGGGCAAGCTTTACATCATGCCGCCCATGCCCATACCGCCCATGCCCATGCCGCCCATGCCGCCCATGCCGCCCATGCCGCCCATGCCGCCCATATCTGGAGCAGCGGGAGCTTCTTTCTCAGGTTTTTCAACCACTAAAGCTTCAGTAGTTAAGACCATTCCAGCGATGGAAGCGGCATTTTGCAGTCCCGCACGTACAACCTTAGCTGGGTCGAGAATGCCAGCAGCGATCATATCTTCAAATTCTCCAGACAGAGCATTGTAACCGACATTAAACTCAGTTTCGCGCACTCGATCGACAATTACAGAACCTTCTACACCCGCATTATCTGCTAGTTGCTTTAAAGGTGCTTCTAGTGCTTTGACCAGAATGTCGGCAGCTAATCTTTCTTCTGGATCGCTCAGATTATCTTTATAGCCAAGAATTTTGTTACTCAAATGAATTAGAGTTGTGCCGCCGCCAGGAACGATTCCTTCTTCTACCGCCGCTTTGGTGGCATTAAGGGCATCTTCAATGCGCAGTTTGCGATCTTTTAGTTCTGTTTCGGTGGCAGCACCCACTTTAATTACGGCAACTCCACCAGCCAGTTTAGCGATTCGCTCTTGCAACTTCTCTTTGTCATATTCAGAGTCAGCTTCTTCTAGCTGTTTGCGCACTTGAGCAATCCGTTTTTGTACGTCTTGGCTGTGTTCTCCACCAGCGACGATCGTAGTGCTTTCTTTGTCGATAGTAACTTTGCGAGCAACCCCTAGCATTTCCACAGAAACAGCTTCTAGAGAAAGGCCGATATCTTCAGAAATCACTCTACCGCCAGTGAGAATAGCGATATCCTCTAACATTTGCTTGCGGCGATCGCCAAATCCTGGAGCTTTAATTGCTGCTACATTTAAAACACCCCGCGCTTTATTGACCACTAAGGTAGCTAGGGCTTCCCCTTCTACATCTTCGGCAATAATTAGTAAGGGTTTTCCTTCACGGGCAACTTTTTCGAGAACTGGCACCAAGTCAGCGATCGCGCCAATCTTTTTGTCAGTAATTAGCAGCAGCGGATTTTCAAAGTCTGCTATCTGACGTTCCGTATCGGTAACAAAATAAGGAGATACGTAGCCGCGATCGATTTGCATCCCCTCAACTACTTCTAATTCTGTTGCCAGAGATTTGGATTCTTCAACGGTAATTACGCCGTCTTTAGTGACCTTATCCATTGCCTGGGCAATCATCTCGCCTACCTTTTCGTCATTACCAGCAGAAACGGTTGCTACTTGAGCGATCGCGTCTCCGGCAACTGGCTTGGCAATTCCTTCAATTTCTTTGACTAAATAGTCGATCACTTTTTCGAGACCTCGACGCAGTGCCACTGGATTGGCTCCTGCTGCCACATTCTTCAATCCTTCTTTAATCAATGCTTGGGCGATCACCGTAGCAGTGGTCGTACCGTCACCAGCAATATCCTTGGTTTTAGAAGCTACTTCTTGAATTAGCTTTGCACCCGTATTTTCTAAGGGATCTTCTAGTTCAATTTCTTTAGCTACTGTAATGCCATCATCGACAATTTGGGGAGCGCCAAATTTTTTTTCTAGCAAAACTTTGCGACCTTTCGGTCCCAATGTTACGCGAACAGCGTTAGCCAGAGCATTAATTCCCCGCTCTAAAGATCTTCTCGATTCCTCTTTAAACGAAACAATTTTTGCCATGTTTTTTCCCAGTTTCGTTGTTGCTTCATATGCAAATTTAGCACTCTTCCCCTAAGAGTGCTAAGGTAGGGTTTTCCGAAGTCAGTGTTCGGATAAATTGATAATAAAGGCAAACAAAAAACTTTAGGCCATCACCATACCGCCATCGACGTTGAAAACTTGTCCGGTGATATAGGCTGCTGCGGGATCGGCGGCTAGAAAGCGAATTGTGCCAGCAACTTCTTCTGGTTTACCGTAACGACCCAAAGGAATAAATTTGAGAATTTCCTCAGATTTTAGCTCTTTTGTCATGTCATTAAACTAAGCAAAAGAGTCGCCTCTCCTGCTCGTCTTCAAAACCGTGCGTGAAACTTTCGCCTCACACGGCTCCTCAGAAACATGATTTATGTCACGAACACTAATCAAAACAGGGGTATCGTTAATCCATTCCCATTTCTCCTGAGAGAATAGGTCATTGAACCATTTGATAGACTTGTTGTATTGCTTATCCAATTCCTTCTGGTGTTGGTATTCAGCAATCAGTTCTAAGTCATCCCTTGTTTTTTCGTCATGGCAGTGTCTGTGAAGAAGTTGGAGATTTTTATAGCTACTTCCACCCCCAGCTTGGCGTGGGGTGATATGGTCGATTTCCATTACATCTTCATGTTTAAAATGTATTCCGCAGTGTGGACATTTCCCTTTTTGCCATTTAAGTAATTTAGATTTACTTATCGGCATATTTGGATATTTGCCTAATCTACTGCTCCAGTAAACTGTATCCCCATCATAAGGAGAACGTGTATTTTGTACTTTGACAAATTTTTCTCCTTGTGTTTTATGTCCCTTTTTCCTGGTTTTATTTGACTCATCATAGTTCTTTTTGTGTTTGATGAGTATGTATTTGCCATCTGAAAATACCCAGTTATCACCTCCAATGGTTTTCCAGTATTTTGGTCTTTTAAATTTCTTCCAGGTTTTATTAGGGTGTCGATGGTCAGCCCATTTTTTGAGTTTCCAAAAGGTTAGATGGTCTATCTTTTTGAAGATTTCACTACATACTGAGTATTTGTAGTAGTTTGACCATCCTCTGATGATAAGGTTCAGTTTTTTGATTAATGCTTCTTGTGGTGCGGGTTTGTATCTGTCGATTATTTGAGATATATCTCTGTAATGTTCTAGATACTTTTCTTTTGAAGGTTTAATGTGTAGGGTATATGGTTTTATTTCTCCGTTTGATGTTTTGTTGGCATGGTGCTTTCCGACGTTGTACTGTCGGATGTTGAATCCGAGAAAATCGAATCCAGGTTTTTCTGTTTCATGCCTATTCAGAGTGTGACATACCCTGGTTTTTTCTGGTTTTAGTTCTAGCCCTATTTGTGTTAGCCAGCCTTTTGTGATTTCAGTTGCCTCTCTGATTATTTCTAGGTCTTTGTGGATTATTAAAAAGTCGTCTGCATATCTTATAACAGATATGGATTTCATCTTTTCTTTTTTACCTATCATTCTCTGACCGTTTCTACGAAGGATGTTCTTTGTAGTTATCCAGTCTTTGATTGAAGTTTCCAGACCGTGAAGGGCTATGTTAGCCAATAGAGGTGAAATCACGCCGCCTTGTGGTGTACCTTCTTCAGACGGGAATAGTTCTTTTCCATCCTTTATCCCCGATTTCAGCCAAGCTTTTATCTGCCGTTTCATGGCAGGGAAGGTATTTAACTTGTTAAGTAGGCTGTTATGGTTTATTCTGTCGAAGCATTTAGCTATATCGGCATCTAGCACATATGCTGTCTTTTGGCATAATGCTAAGAATATTGCTTCTATAGCGTCGTGACAGCTTCTACCAGGTCTAAAACCGTAGGAGTTTGGCTCGAATCGAGCCTCCCATTCAGGCTCTAGGGCAAGTTTTACTAGATATTGCCTAGCGCGGTCTTCCATAGTAGGAATCCCTAACGGTCTTTTCTCGTCTTTTCCTGGTTTTGGCATCCATACTCTGCGTACGGATTTGGCTTTCCCTGTTAAGGGTTTTAGCGAGTAAACCAGTTCTAGACGTTGTTTGGGTGTTAGAGATTTAATCCCGTCTATACCTGCCGTTTTCTTGCCTTGATTGTCCTGAGTTACCCTTCTAATTGCTATTGCCTTAGCAAAGAAGCTTTGGAGCAGTAGTTTTTGTAGTCTGCGGATAGCTTTAACATCGCCACGTTGACTAGCTTGATAAATCCGTCTCTGGAGAGAGAATACGACTTTTTCCGCCCGTTTCCAGGGGATATCTCGCCAATATTCAATTTTACTTTTTCGGTCGTGTGATGACTTACTCATCGGTAACTTTTGCTCTCTGTTGATAGCTTTATCATTCATGTTCCCGTGCGTACGTCAGCTTATCCGTGGGAGTTACCCCAGGCATTTGCTTCTTACGCAATCTTCCCTCTGAGTTACCTACGTATGTAGATTTTGCGTCTTGGTTGACTACTCAATGTATCGGTGGAAGAAAATTATTTTTAATAAGGAAGTCCTTTTCCCGATAACTTATCGCCCTTCGCAGTTAACTAGACTGCTATAGAGGACTTCCTT
>JASJDA010000350.1 GCA_030065755.1 Prochloraceae cyanobacterium
CAATGCCTAGAGATTTAAATGGGGCGCGTGGGATTTTCCTACGCGCAGTGGTTGATACGCCCTCCCTTAAAGAGTGTATTTGTTAGCTTTTGTTAGCAAAAAAGTATCGGAAACAAACTGCATTTAGTGCTTCTACCCAATAACCTCAATCCCCGTCCAAACTTTTTAAATCTGTTTCAGATAATTATGGGAGGCGTGTCTTCTGTCCCTTAGTTTAAAGGAAAGGAAAATTGAGACGCGAGTTTTTATGAAACCAATTCACACATTTAAAGTTTCCCCTTGTTTGCCAACCCAACTAGAACCTTTACGAAAACTGGCTCATAACCTTTATTGGGATTGGAATGTTGAAACTCAAGCTTTATTTCAACGTTTAGATCGAGATTTATGGGAATCCACTCGTCATAACCCAGTCCTAATGTTAGGAATGATTAGCCAACAGAGACTAGCTGAAATGGCTAAAGATGAAGGCTTTCTCGCTCATATGGAAAGAACACTACAGCAACTAGATAATTATTTGCAAGAGCGTACTTGGTATCGCCAAAATCGCAGCATTCGAGACAGTAAGGAATGCTATGCCTACTTTTGTGCTGAATACGGTCTGACTTACTGCTTGCCAATTTATGCTGGTGGCTTGGGGGTTCTTGCTGGCGATCATTTAAAATCTGCTAGCGACCTCGGTTTACCTCTGGTAGGTGTAGGGTTACTTTACCAAGAAGGCTATTTTGCCCAGTATCTCAATCCTGACGGTTGGCAACAAGAGAAATATCCGATTAATGACTTTTATAATATGCCTCTTCATCTAGAACGAAATGAAGATGGTTCGGAGCTGCGTATAGAAGTTGAATATCCCGATCGCATTATTTATGCAAGAGTCTGGCGCTTACAAGTAGGAACCGTACCCCTTTATATGCTAGACACCAATATTGAGGAAAACTCCAATCCATACGATCGCGACATCACCGACGAGCTTTACGGAGGCGATCTGGATTTGCGAATTCATCAGGAAATGATGTTGGGTATCGGTGGGGTAAAAATGCTGGAAGCACTTGGATACACCCCTACCATATATCATCTCAACGAAGGTCACAGCGCTTTTCTAATTTTAGAGCGCATTCGCAAGTTAATCGAACGCGGTTTGAGCTTTACTGAAGCCAAACAGTTCGTACAATCAACTCAGATTTTTACTACTCATACCCCTGTATCTGCTGGCTTCGATATGTTCTCTCCCGATCGAACCATGCACTACGTCGGACGATATGCTCATTTGTTCGGTTTGTCGCGGGAAGAATTTTTGGCATTGGGTAGAGAAAATACTGGAGATTTTGCTTCTCCTTTTAGTATGGCAACTTTAGCGATCGAAAATAGCAGTTTTATCAATGGAGTTAGCAAGTTGCACGGCGAGGTGTCGCGAAAGATGTTCTGTCAGTTGTGGCCAGAAGTCCCCCTCTCGGAAGTTCCGATTCAAGCAATTACCAATGGCGTTCACGCTCGTAGCGTAGTTGCTCCCTCAACTCAAGACTTATACGATCGCTATTTAGGTCCTAGTTGGGATAGTGCAGAATCACAACACCCCCTCTGGGAAAAAGTAAAATCAATTCCCGACGAAGAATTGTGGCGCAATCGCGAGCATCGACGGTCGGATTTGGTAGTATTCGTGCGAAAGCGGCTAGTGCAAAACTTGGAGTCTGGCGGCGCTACTGGAGCTGAAATAGAACGAGCCAAAGAAGTATTGAACCCCAATATTCTTACCATCGGCTTTGCTCGTCGCTTTGCCACTTATAAGCGAGCAAATTTGTTTTTATACGATTTGGCAAGAATTAAACAAATTATGATGGGGAATGTTGAGCGACAAGTCCAGTTTGTTATTGCTGGTAAAGCTCACCCCAAAGATATGCCAGGAAAAGAATTGATCCGCCAAATTATTCATATAGTTAGAGAACAGGGAATGAGCGAGCGAGTAGTCTTTCTCCCCAATTACAATATTTACGTAGCGCGGATGTTGGTGGCTGGTTGCGATATCTGGCTCAATAACCCCCGCCGACCTCAAGAGGCTTCTGGAACTTCAGGTATGAAGGCGGCGATGAATGGTTCTCTTAATCTTAGCATTCTCGATGGTTGGTGGGATGAAGCCGATTATCGTCGCACCGGCTGGGCTATAGGTCATGGTGAAGTGTATGAAGACCAAAATTATCAAGACCGAGTAGAAGCCAATGCTTTGTACAATCTTCTAGAAAAAGAAATCGTTCCTTTATTCTACGATCGAGACGAAAAAGGAATTCCTCGCGGCTGGGTGCGTAAGATGAAGGACGCGATTGCCCTAAATTGCCCTCAATTTAACACGGCGCGGATGGTAAGAGATTATGCCATGAAAGCTTATTTTCCTGCTAGCGAGCGCTACTTTGCTATGAGTAAGAATAACTATGCTGCTGCTAAGGAAATGGCTCATTGGAAGAAATATCTATTCGAGCATTGGTATAGTGTAAAGATTAAATCTATTGATATTTCTGAGAATACTGAAATTCAGGTCGAACAACCTGTTCGCGTCACAGCCGAGATTGATTTGGCAGCATTGAAGCCAGAGGACGTAGAATTGCAACTTTATAAGGGAGCAATTAACGATAAAGGTGAAATTGTTAATGGCACTTCAGTCGTAATGGAATACCTCGATCGACATCCTTCGGGATGGAGCATTTATACTGGCGAGCTCGTCTACAAATCTAGTGGTTTACAAGGTCTATCTCTGCGAGTTTTGCCAAAACATAAAAATTTATCTAGCGCCTACGAACCAGGTTTAATTCTTTGGGCTGGATCGAACTATAGTTAGAAAATGCGCCCTCGATCGAAATTTGCTGCCGTTAGGTTTAATCGCGATCGCAGATAAAATTCTCGATCGCATGTGAGAAAAAATGAGCGAGCTTAGCGATCGAGCGCAGTGAAAGCACATAAATACTGTTTGGCAAAAAAAAGTTTTAGCCTAGATGAGTCCTGGACCTTTATGACGCCAATCGTGTTCAATAGTTAATTTACCTTCCTCATCTGAGGACAACTCCAGGAGTTCCTGACGGCGTTGAATCAAATCTTTTTCTTCTTGCTCTTTCAGGTCTCCAGGGACCTTGATATACATTTCTGGTTCAACTGCGTAATTATTGATTAGTCCTTCTTGGTCGACAGTGTAGCCATCACGGGTGTGGAGATGTTCTTTATCTGCAGGGTCGTCATGTTCGACATGACCAAAATGCTCGCCCTCTCTGGCAGCGCGAGCTGCCGATTCGGCTGGTATTATATGGGGGTCATAGTGGGAAATAGTTGAATTAGCATCATTTTGATTTTTCATAGATTCCTCCTCCGTATCTCAAAAGAAGGGACAAACTGAGATACCATATGGGTGAATTTGAACGTTGCGATATTTACTTTATTTTAACTCCTTAACATAATTCTGTAACGATCGCTAAGAAACTCCCATAACAGTATTGATTCCCGAGGGTAAAAGTTCGGTTTTGCCCAAACAATTTGATAGTTAAATGTTTTATTATAACTTTTAGAGAGAGTTGTTTACAAGTCATGAATCACATAACCAATCCCTCTCCAGAAGTTTTTCACAATCCTTCTGGAAGAAATTTATTGTGGGAATACCTTCAGTCACTTGATATCGAAACCGTGGCTCAGTTGTCTCAACCGTCAAAAGAAGCAATAGAGATTATGGGACATAATCTGGCTGAAATCTTGGGAAATTTACCTGAGGAACATTTTGCTGTCAAGATCTCTACTAGTAAGAAACATCTCAACACGCTTCTAGCAAAGGCAATGGTCAGCGGTTATTTTCTTCGTCAAGTTGAAGAAAGAATAGGATTGGAAAAACAATTTGCCGTTTTAGGTGACGAGCAAGAGAAAAAGTCTTGAATAGACTTCGCAGCAGTTGTCTAGTTTGTGCATGCCACCCTAAGTTTTTTCTAGAAATAACTCGTCGATTTTTCTCAGCTCCCCTTGAAAGTGAGTAAGATGGTAACTAGACAAAAACATTTAAACCAACAAACACGCGGACAGACCAAGAAAAAACAAAGATCTAGAAATTACATCGATATTGGCACTCCTCTAAAAGATTCTCAACAAGACATCCTTCTCGAGCGCTCTTTAACCTTTTATTCCTCAAACTATGGAGGATTAGCATCATGAGTACTCATTTATCTATCTCTCAACCTAGGACTGTATCTCAAGCTGAGAAGTTACCCTCATTACTTGTCATTGGCTATGGTAATCCCACCCATGGAGATGATGCTATTGGCTCTCAAGTAACTAACCTAGTTAAAGAGTTGGGGTTACGAAACGTTGAGGTTTGTGCGGTGGAGCAACTAATGCCAGAACTATCCCCCAAGTTAGCAACAGTAGATTACGCTATTTTCGTCCATGGTTGTTGCCTGATGTCAAGGGAAAACGTGAAAGTAAGCACCCTGGAAGCTTGTGGTTGGGAGACAGCAGGCTCATCCGTACCTGGATGGGGTAATTCTTACCATCCCTGTTCGTTACTAGCTCTGACACATTCTTTTTATGGCCATCATCCTCAATCTTGGTTGGTAAAAGTCGCGGCTCAAGACTTTGTAAGTGGGCATCATCTTTCTCATCGGGCTAACCAGAGTATTGAGAATGCCCTTGAGCAAATCCTCGCTCTGATCCGTCAATGCATTTCTGAGTGAGAAACGAGCGTGACTCTCTACGATCGCACCAGGGGCATTGAGCAGTTTGTTTTGACTGCATCGCAACTGACAATTATCACTAGCTCATATCCTGCTAGTGCTAAACTACCTCAAGCAGAAGTGGTAACTGCACAAAGAATATCCTCCAAGGTAACTGGAGTGTAGGTAGTCAAAGCTAATGTTGGGATTAACAATTAGAGATTTAAAGAATAAACTCGTCATTTTATTAACTGATTGATTATTTATTTGCTCAATCTTATTAAGTTAGAGAGGAAGAGAAAATGACATTAGAAACTTACCAGAAAGAAGTAGCCCACCTAGGAGAATTGCAGGGTGTTAAAGACCACGACCACGAACTGGATACCCTCTGGCGTTATGACCAATATATTGCTGACGCTGAGGGTTATGAGTCACTACAAGTTTTCTGGAAAAAAGTGAAAGAACAAGAGAAACAGAACATAATTGAGTTAAAGAAACTACTCTCAGAACGCATAGACTAGGTGATTTCTAAAGATGTTTGGGAAAAGCTTCGCTCAAGCTTTTCCGGCAATGTTTTAATGGTTAACACAGAGCTAGTTAATAAGCAATATCTAAATTTTTATAGATAAAACTTAGCAACCATGCTGGCCCAATCAATAAAAATTGCAAGTCTTTAAAAAATGAAGGTTTTTTTCCTTCTATTTTGTGGCCAATAAATTGACCAATCCACGAACAAATAAAAATAAATAAAGATAATTTCCATAAGGTAAATCTCGGACTACTATACAAATAGTAGCTGGCAATTGAAGCCCAGCAAAAAATTACTAACATCCCCCAAAACATGGCTGATGATAGTCTAAGATAAAATATTAGGCTTAAAATCATAACTATGGTTGCCCAGTTGATAAATTCTCCTATAGACTTAGGAATAAAAGTAGAAAAATAATTATGAGGGATGCACCAAAGTAAGCCAACAATACTAAATAGAATCAATGGAACGCAAATCCAATGTATTAATTTATTAGTCGGATGTTGATGGCTTGCTCCATATTCTTTAAGCCATCGATCTAAATCTTTCTGAAATACAATCATATAAATTTATGATATTGAGGGGTTATATCTAGATCGATCCTATCAAATATTTACTAAGTGCGATCGCTACTGCATATAGCCAAATGCCGCACTCGTTTTGATGCGATCGCCCACCTGGAGTGGGAAACATTTAGTTTGCTATCCCACATTTGTTTGAGGCATAATCATGAAATTGTTTACTATTTCAAGTTCTTTAGTAATTATTTTAGGAATAGCTGGAACTAATTTTGTGGCTCCAACCGTTGCTGGTCAACTAGCAAATGGAACTGTTTTCTTCGAGGGCTCTCCTCGCCTGTTAGAAGCTTATAGTACTATAAGCGATGCTAGAGCTTGGGGCGCGAAATACTATTTCACCATCGAGCTACCAGATAATGCGGTCGAACCTCTGCAAAAAGTTGTCATTCAACAACGTGGTGGCTCTGAACTCATTCGTTTCCGTGTCGAGCGAACATTAGCTTTTTCTGGGACTCCCGATCTAAAAGGAGAATCATTCAGCTTAGAAGCCATCAATATTACTCCAAAAAAACAAGAAATTGAGTTAGTTTTTCAGGAGCCAATCTCTCCTGGGACAACTTTTACTGTAGGAATTATTCCCAAGAAAAATCCTCGATATGCTGGAGTTTATCTATTCGGAGTAACAGCTTTTCCTAGGGGTGAAAAATCCAACCCTACCTATTTAGGAGTGGGACGTTTTCATTTTTATCGAGGGAGAGGAGGTTTATATTTTTATCGAGACGGAGGAGTTATAAATCTTCATTGAAACTCCAGACAAAAATCTATTTACATTTGTTCAGACTTTTTCCAAAGAATTTTAGCAGATGGAAAAGTTTTTTCGTGTCGGAGATCGCCTTGTCTCGTGATTGACTTTCTAGTTCGTTGTAGATGGAAGCAGATAGTAAATACGGAAAAAAACATGTTGTCAGGAAAAAATAATTTGCAAAATTATTAGTATTATATGAAAGCTTTTTATCGATATCTTTTTGAACTACATTAGTTGGTCAGGAATACGAGAAATTTTGTGAAAGTCATGGGGCAAAAAAAGAAAATAAATTAATTTTGCTGATGAAATGAATGCAGCAATCCATAAAATAATGGCAACTAAAGTCAAAATTAGTGAATGAGTTACTTGTTTTTTTATTTTTTTTATCTTGTATATTTTTTATTATTTGTTTTATATTAAATCTGGGTTTAAGCTTGTTTACTCCCCTTTCATATGAATAACAATAAAAGGTCACAAACTAGAAACAAGGTTGAAAACCTGGTAGTGATTACCTCCTTGTGTTTCACCTCGATATTGCGAGCGATATCCAACGAAGAAGTACAACCCAGTCCATTTTAATACTGTTCGGTCGTTGTCTGCTGGATGGTATTTGACATAATTCCACAACCTCGCGTAACTCAACTTCACATCCCAACTCGGCTAAGAATTGAGGATCTAGTCCAGTCCTTACCATATAAAGAGTGAAATTTTCGTCAGGATATCTGTGGGTGCGCATTCAACGATCGCAGTTGGATAAACTCATTTTCCGATATCGATCGGTATTGGAGTCTAGACTAGACTCCACTAAGAGCAATTGTCGCTAATTTAATTGAATAATCAAGCTTTTTTGGCTTAAAAATCTTCAGTAATTTCTCCAATCATTTAAATCTCTTTTGACTAGATAATAATAAAGTATCTATAAAAATAGGATTGATTCATACTACCTCTCAGTTCGATTATTTAAGCATACTACTAAGAAAGCTAGTGATAAATATTGCCTTTTTTGCTGACTCAGATCAATGAACTTTATATCGAACTTAAGGCATATTAATAAATAATAAATAAAAGTTTAAATTGCTAGCTTATTAGCTGTAAGTCAGTCCTATGAATTCCCCTATAGCAACTGAAAAAAACTTTTTTCAAATTCAATTATTTTCTCATAAATACTCAAATTTTTACATCATTAAATTTATCCCTAGTTGGCAAATTTCCCCTGAAGCTACCCCCGATCCCTATCAATCAGATCTTTACCAAGGATACTGCGATTATGTCGGAGCACATTATCAAGAACTCCCTCTTCTCAGTCGCAACCACTATCTTGCTCGTCTCAACAAATATGACCAGATTCCTGGATATATTAATGGTTGTTTTTTGGCTTTAAAAAACTCGTCTTAATTAGCTTTTCCCTTATTTTTTCAGAATTTCAAGGTTTTTTATATGTTTAATTATCTCCGTATATTATATCAAACATTTGCCTTAACGGCTTGGTCAACAGCTATTATTTTTATCATAAATGATAGTATCAATAACTCAGTTTTTTTACCATCGAATCGGCTAAGATTTAGTCTACTTAAAGAATATCGTCAACAGCACTTTCAGACAATTGATACATCAACTCCAACCAAACAGCACAGCTCTCTAGAGAACGATCGAGATTAACCGAAACTAAGATTAGTCAACATCTGGAGGGGTCATGCTCCTGTCGCTTTCACAGGTTCAGTTATGATTATTTCTATTCTTTCAATATGCTTTTTTTACTGTAAAGAAGTTTCCCAAATCTCGATCGCTTCGATCGAAGTAGTACCTAAGAGATCGTTATTTGAAGATCGGCTAGAAAAAATGTATCGTTTTTGATTGGCAGCAGATAATTAATTCAGGATTTGGGTGGCAACAGTTAAGACCTTTTGGCCCAACTTAGCTCGAATTTGGTTTTCAATCCGTCTCAAACCCATTGCTAAACTACTTAAAGAAATCAAACTAACCAAGACAGCTAAAGCTAATTGATGATGAATTTTCATGTTTTTTGAGCTGAAAACTTTGATATTCTATTAATCCAATTGATGTTCCTATGATGAGTTTAGAAATAAACAACCAGTCGTATTTTGGGACTGGGAATTAGGAACAAGTGATTAGGAAAACATGGAAGAAAAAGAAAGAGGTTTTGAAACTTTAGAGTT
>JASJDA010000351.1 GCA_030065755.1 Prochloraceae cyanobacterium
TTGCTCGGTTTTCGTTCATCGGGAAGATTATTTAACTCGGCAGTCAGCATCGATAATAATTCAGGCATCCCTATTGCTAGACCCATGTTGCAACCCTGTGAGAGATTAATGCCTTTTACTTTAATCTAATTCACCCGAATCTTAATCAGTGGTTTTTGTTCGCGAAAGTTATTCGCGAACGAATTCTCATCCCGCAACTTTTTTCGCTGGGAATTTTTAAAATGAGAATTGCTGCAAGCAATTAGAAATCAAGGAAGATGAATTTTAAAAATAATCAAATCGAGAGTCGCTTTTCTTTTCCTGTAACCTTAACCACTGATGAAGTGGATGGCGGTTTCACAGTTACTTTTCGCGATCTACCAGAAGCGATTACCCAAGGAGAAAATATTGAGGATGCCCTCAATGAAGCTGCTGATTGTTTGGAAGAAGCGATCGCTAATAGAGTTATCCGTCGTTTAGAAATTCCAACTCCTTCAGAAGCCTCTCCAGACGAATATATGGTAACAACACCTTTACAGACCTCATTTAAAGCTTCAATTTGGCTGGCAATGCAGGAGAAAAACATTAATCAAACCCAACTTGCCAAGACTTTGAATGTAGATGAAAAAGAAGTTAGAAGAATACTTGACCCCAGCCACAATACTAAACTAGAAACTTTAGAGCGATCGCTTCTGGCTTTGGGTAAAAGACCAGTTTTATATGTGGCATAAAAAGAGCTTGCTTTAGACAATGATTCTGATAATTCGCGAACAAGCAACCCCCGAACAGATCGAACAAATGGCTGAAACCTATGTCGGTTTGATGATTAAACTAGCTGTAGATGTTGAGCAAGAAATTCTTGCAGGTGGTGGGGAACTTCATGCTGACTGCGAACAAACTTTATTAGAAGATGGCAGTCAACAGGAAAATGTTTGGGGTGCTGATTGGTATCCTGAAGTTAGGCGAGTTGGATTTGAATCTCTTATCAATATCCGTCCGCGTCAACAAAATCGAAGCATGGAAATAAAAGACCCTGTTCTCAGAGAAAAAATTGAAACAATTGTCAGACATCTTTTGGAAATAAAGTGATGGAACGCAAGGCATTATACGAACGCATAAAAACTCAAACTTGGCAGCAACAACTAGGTAACTTAGCATCAACCTTGGCTACCATCTCGACGCAAGCAACTATTCCTCAGCAGGATAAACTAACAAGTTATTTACTACGAGATGCTGCTTTAATAATTGAATGGTGCGCTAAAAATGTTCCCGAACCTTTTCATTCAGAATTAGCAGCAATACAAAAAGAGTGTTTGGCTTGGAAAAAAGTTTTTCCTTTAGAAGCAACCAGAAATTTATTATCAATTCATACTCGCCATCAGTCAGATAGAATATTAGAAATAGCAGGTTTATCAAATGAGGAAAATAGTTTTTCAGTCACAGGATTGATCGTGTAATAAACTGGTTAGAATAAAATTTTAGTTTTATTTCTAAAAACCTAGTGGTGTTGACTGTCGTCCTTTTCTTCCTGGCGTATCTATCGAAATCATTAGGGAACTTCTGACGGTCGAAGCAGTTTGGCGTGATGGTTTTCGCGGTCAAAACATCGTAGTAGGCATTATTGATGACGGTGTAAATGGAGAAGAATATCCTGTTGTAGGTGGCTATAGCAATCCAGGCAGTCCTGTGCCTGGTAGTGCTGCAATTACTAGTCACGGTTCGATGTGTGCGGCTGATATTCTAGTAGCTGCCCCTGCGGCAAAAATATATGACTATCCTTTTATGAGCTCCCGTTATTCTGGAACAGCGTTGCGCATGTTTAATGAGGTACTCAACCAACGACGACTAGATGGAACTCCGCATTTGACAAATAATAGTTGGGGTTTTAGATGGAAATCGCTTGATCTATTTCCAGATTGGCCAAATTGGAATCGCAATCACCCTGTCAACCTCAAAATACAGGAGGTAATCGCTTCTGGAGCACCAGTCTTTTTTGCAGCTGGAAATTGTGGCAGGGAATGTCCGTCTAACAATTGTGCCTCTAGTGAAATTGGGCCTGGAAACTCTATCCTTGGTCCCAGTAGCTTAGAAGAAGTGATTACTGTAGCTGCTGTTAACCATCAACACAAAAGGATCGGCTATTCTTCTCAAGGTCCAGGGTATTTTACTCAACAAAAACCAGACATCTCAGCTTATTCACACTTTTTTGGTAATTTTGGTCCAGGTCGTCCTGGCGGCACATCTGTTTTGTTTGATAACGGTACGAGTGCAGCAACTCCTCTAGCTACTGGTGTGGCAGCACTCTTAATGAGTAGATTCGGTTCTCTTCAACCAGATAGACTCAAACAGTTATTAATTGATAGTGCTATTAACCTGGGTGCACCAGGTTGGGATGCTGACACTGGTTTTGGTGTTATTAACGCAGGTGCAGCCTACACTTTAGTGACATCCTCCCACAACCTGAGCTAACGCTTGGTCGGGGCTTCCAAACCTCGCGATTTGGCTTTCTTGCTGCTGCGAGTGCCAACTAAACTAATATTGCTACCAGTCCCCGTCGCTTCCTCTTCACAAGCGTTTTCCTTGTCCCTCAGTCCGAGGGCTGCAATACCACGTTGTCGAATTACTTCGGCTGCGGCATAGTCGCGATGTGTTTCGTACCTGCAAGTAACACAATTATAGGTAGTGATTCCTATGTATTGGAAAACGAGGGATCACTTCCTATATTTTAATTGATAGAATTTAAGTAGGTAATCATAAATAAACATAACCATCATGACCAAAGATACTTGAAATGATGTTATGGTTCTGTTTGCCCTAGTTAAATACCTTCTTCCAAGCTTTATAAGCTTGCTTGATATTCATATTAGGAGCTACTAATTATGAAATGGCTTATTACTACAAAAGTGGAAATCGATCTGCAACAATTAAAGCAAAAACTAATTGAGTATAACTGCACACTAGATAATGACCTGGACCCTATTCCGTTAGGTAACAAAGAACAAGTGTTCGAGGTAGCTGGACCTAAAGACCTGCCAGAAATTGTTGCTTTTGACGAGACTATTTTGTCTGTGAGTCCTAATGCTGAAATAGAACTTTGGGTCTGACGCTATTCGTGATAAGTTAAGATCGCTCGTCTATAAAAGCTCGTAATTGATTCTCCTGTTGGGATAAAGTTTGATTTCTCAAATAGCTCACCGATCTATCCTCAAACTGTATTAAAATCAACACTATCTAACACCCATACTCGCTGTAAATAGCCCCGCAATCCTGCTAATTGAGCTGTACTAAACTCAGAATATCTCCTCGCTTCAGTAAAACTTAGAGTATTTTTATAGACTGTTGTAGCAGTATCGAGTCTCAATTTAGGCAACTCAATCCCCTCAAGCTGAGTAGGGTGGGCTTGTTTCTTCCATTAACTTTTATCAATTCCAAAAATGAAGTCCATGCTAACCATTGATAAATAGTTCTTCAATCTACTGAGCCTTATTAACTGCCTTTTTTTGGTAGAGATGGCGGAATCTTTCCCTCTGCTTCTGCTTGTTCGATCGCTTTCTCGACTAAATAAGCAGCCAAATTTGCCACAGGACGACCTTGATCGTTCGCCCATCGTTCTAAAGCGTCATATACCTTATCCGCTAGAGTTAGATAAACTCTTTTACTCACAGTATTTTATCAAATAAATACCTCTAGTATCTTACCTTTACGCCCCGACGCTTTGGCGATTAGCCCTTTTTTGTTGCTATAAGCCACTAATTAGTAACGAATATTTTGCTAAAATGTAGGTGTTATGAGTCAAAGTAAAGATCGTGACCTTAAAAACCATTGAATGCCGACTTTATGCACCACCAGCGACACTACGCCATCTTTGGGAATTAATGGCACAGAAAAACACGCCCCTAATCAATGAACTGCTTCATGGTATTAGCGAGCATCCTGATTTCGATAAATTTCCCTTTACGCACGTCAAAATGTAATACGACAAGATTACGAATTGGTCCAGTTGGGCGATCGAGAGCGCTCGAATTTTCGCGCACACTTAATTCCTCTTTAAAAGAGCGATCCGCTACGCGGATCTGGCGAAGCCAGCACGAGGCGCACAAAATACTTCGATTTCAAGTTATTCTCATTAAACAAAAATTATTGATAATGGGCGGTCAAGAAAATATCTTACTTCCGTTTTTTCAGGTTGAAAATTTTAAATAAAACCCAGAAAAGCTAGCCAGACAAAATATAATATTTTTGACAATATTTGGAGAAGTAATTAAGAGTTTCAAGTCGAGAATCAGTGAGATTTACAATTTGTTTTACCCCGTTTAAAACAACTACATGAATGCCTTGAAAACATTGAAATATCCAGCGTAGAGTTGGTTTATCTGTTAATTTACCCAACTGATTTTTTACTCCTGTATTGTTTTCTTTGAGGTTGGCTCTAAGTTGTCTTTGTCCAATACTATAAACTAGTAAAGATAGACCCATAAGCATTGCCATACAAATCTTTTATTTTTAATAAGGAACCCTTTTACTTATAATTATGTCACTTCGCAATTAACCTATCGCTATAGAAGGGTTCCTTATTAAAAATAAGAATATCGGTCGCCATAGTTTCTATCCTTGAGGGATATTTTAGAAAAACTGAATCCGCAAAAAATAAAGGGTCTTTGAAAAATCTAAAGCCTCCTTCACAAGATTTCTGTCCTTTATATGCTGTCAAAATTTCCGAGGGACTTAAACCCTTTAAAACATTAGTAGCTAAGATAAAGCGACCGGCTTTTTTCTTTTCTTCTTCTATCTTTTCAGTTTGTTTTTCGAGAGTAATGATAGCTTTATAAACTGTCTTATTTGTTTTCTTATCTAAGAGCTTTTCAACATCTTTTAAAACTAAATTATGATATTTAATCTTTTTTTGTTCGCACTGAAATACAGCTTTGATTTCAGTTCTATTTTCATATTTTCTCTTAGATAAAGAATTAACTAAAGCGCTAGCTTTTTCTTCATCTTTAGCGAGCTTTTTAGATAACTGTTTTAAATCTGATTCTTTTCTGGCGGCGCTTTCTATTATTATCCATTTTTGTTTGATTCCCCCATAATTACTTTCTTTTTCTACTGCTTTATAACCTTCTCGATCGGTATCAATAAATTCAGAATCTGGGGTTTCTTTTACATAAAATTGAGCAGCTTGAATTGATAATGGGACTCTACTTATCCATTTTAAATGTTTAATTAAAAAGAGGTTGTCTTTACTGTAAAGCGCGCTATCTGCCACAAATATACTCTCTAGATCTACTTGTTTTTTAAACTTAGATATAAGTTGGGCAAATTTAGCTTTATCACTATCATTTCCGTTACCGCATTCTAAAAACAACGGAACTCCGCTATCTCCACTTACTATTAAATTAATTAAAAATTGCTTTAAATCTGGTATTTTATCTTTGGAATGGACCCGATCTTTTTTAATAGGTATTGGTTCTAAATTTTCTTGATTTTGTCTCTCACAAATGAGATAATCCCCTTCTACTGAGATAGATGATGAGTCTAAATGGGAATAGCTCCGATCGATTCCATAAATTTGGCAGGCTTTTAAACTAATTGGTAAAAATATTTTATTTAAACCAAATTTATAGAGTTTGTCTAAAACTCTACCAATTCGATCGTCATTAAAATCCTCTGGAAGTATTCCTTCTCCGAAGAGATGTGACGTCGCTTTATCATTAAAGAACTGCGGAAATAAATATAAGGGTCTCGATACAAAACCCATGGCGACCGAGGAAATTATTTTTTATAAAGTAGCCCTTCTATAGCAGTTAAGTTATATACGAAGCAGATAAGTTATCGTAAAAGGGCTACTTTATAAAAAATGAACTTTTTGTGTGGCATTTAAAATGATACTTTTAACAATTATTCCACAACTTAACTTTTCTTGCGGTTTAATACCTAATTGTTCATTTATTATTTCTACTATACCTATTTGATCTATTATCCCTGCTATTATTCCTAAATGATTAATTGTTTGGACTTCAATATTATTGGCTAATTGACTCATTCAAATAAAATTTTTAAAGTTTTTTTATTAGATTCATTTTATCTGGCTTTAATTTGCGAAAGCAACAATTAGCTTCGGGCTCGCCAAATACTAAACGGTTTAGTAACCAAAGGGGGCTGCTACCGGCGCCAGCACCGGTAGCAGCGACTACTTTTGTTTTCAGGGACATACTTCAAAAAATATCGGTTTTGGCGATCGCCCAACTGGACCAATTCGTAATCTTGTCGTATTACATTTTGACGTGCGTAAAGGGAACTTAAAGTTCCGACTACTGTACTCCCAGTGGCATTTTCGGCAATGGTGTTGCTAGAAAGGGCGATCGCCGTTGGTGTTTCGTTAACGTCGATCGCGTTAACGGTAAATTCTTGAGTATGGGTCTTACCTGGAATTCCCGAATCAGTGGTGGTTACACTTAGATTGTAGGAGGGGGTAGTTCAAAGTCGAGAGTCACGCCAGTTTTGAGTTGAAGATTATTGCGAACAACTTCAAAGGGAGAACCAATGGTGTTGAGGGTGTAGGTGTGAGTATCTCCTGCATCGGGGTCAATAGTGCTTAAAGTTCCCAAAACTTTACCAGCAGCAGAATTTTCAGCAATGGTGTTGCTAGAAAGAATAATAGCAGTGGGTTTTTCATTAGGGGGAAGAGTCCATAACTCTGTTCCATTAATTCCGTCATCAGCTGTGAAAAAGAGTGCACCATCTAGGTTTATTAAGTTAGATGGGTTAGAACTGCTGATTCCTAAGCGAATATCTTTAACTAGAGTAGTGCCTTCTTCTGTGCCATCGCTCTTCCACAACTCTTTTCCATTAATGCCGTCATTAGCTGTGAAAAACAGAGTCCCATTTACGTTTGTTAAGTTCTCTGGGATTGAACCATTGCTACCTGGGAAAATATCTTTAACTAGAGTAGCGGTACTTAAACAAAGCTCAAACTTAAAATGAGCTAAAATGCTTATATCAGTCAACTTTCACGTTGTCCTTAGAGGCGATCGCGCTCGATGAAAGAAACAACTCCTGATGCTATGCCCCCTTGCTTCAATAGATGGTGTAAACGTTTTGACGATAAGAGTGAGAACTAAAGCGCAAAAAAGAGAGTTTAGAAACTATTTAGGGGGATTATTGGGAGAAAGTGAGCGAAAAAATATATATCAGATGGCAAGGGACGCAGTAGGAGTCACTTACCACCGATTACATCATTTTTTAACAGAGGCTACTTGGTTACAATGATTCTATTTTTTATAGTGGAGTCCTCATAAAGCCTATAACCTATCCCACCAACAGATAACTTATCGATAAGGACTCCACTATAAAAAATAAAGACATCTTTCGGGTCAGGAGATCTCATTAACGTACTGCTTGCAGCAGCGCTTGCGCTCCCGCCGATTAGAGGTAATGAATAAGTGTAGCCAAACCAGAATATGTCGTGGATTTAGTCTGATAGTAGATGATTCAGGACATAGAAAAAGTGGAAACTTTACAAGCGGTGTGGGACGACAGTATATCGGGGAAATTGGCAAAACAGATAATGGGAACGTAGTAGTAACAACACATCTTTATGATGGGAAAAAAAGCTTGCCATTAGATATAGAATTATACCAACACGCCACATCATTACCAGAAGGAAAAAAAGATTCTAATTTTAAGAAAAAACCAGAGTTAGCTCTAAATTTAATCGATAAAACTTTAGAAAGAGACTATCAACCTGGAATAGTTTTAATAGACTCAGGATATGGTAACAATACATCGTTTTTAATTGAGCTAGAAGAAAGGAAATTAAAGTATTTAGGAGGACTGGCTAAAAAACGCACTCGTGAAGGTTATTAAAGATTCTTCAAAAAGCGAAGAAATAAGACTAGATACTCTAGCATAATCCTTGCCAAAAGAGGCTTTTACTGAAATCATACTTCAAGGGGAAAAACCTAGGACAGTATGGGTAAGTGTTGAGCGAAGCTGAAATATCTAGATTAAAAGGTACTAGAAATATCGCTATCGTAATGAATGCTTCTACCTTTAAAGATGCTGAAGATATTGATTATTTTATTACGAATTTTAAACCATCATTAGTTACTCCACAGTGGATAGTTGAGACCTATTCCCAAAGAAATTGGGTAGAAGTTTTTTACAGAGAGGTAAAAGGCTGGTTAGGGTTAAAAGAATATCAAGTTAGAGGTTTAAGAAGTCTTAAAAGACATTTTATCTTAGTTTTCTGTGCTTATACGTTTATACTTTGGCATAAACTAACTGGAGGTTTAAGAAGGCGTTGGGCTAACAAACCTTTGGACACTTTTCCTGAAGCATTAGAGGCATTTCGTACAGCTATATCTTTTCGTTTTGTCGAGTGGCTTAACCATAATCTTGACCTGTTTACCAGTTATAAAGCCAGTTTAGGATACATTTGGGCTTGATTTTTGTTTAAGTACCGGTAGCTATTCTATCGTTGTGAGTTTTTTACTGTTGAACTTTACCATAAATAAGCTTAAAAAAATTACTAGAATATTTTATTTAACTAATTAGTTTGAAATGCTGATTCTTTTTGCCTTTAAGCTTGTATAGCAAACAGCCATCAGCGATCGGCAAACAACTTAAGAAAAGTATTTTCCCAAACTAAGCGGGGTTGAACGTAACTGAGAAGACAGTGACGAGTTTTTTCTAATAGTTCGACAA
>JASJDA010000063.1 GCA_030065755.1 Prochloraceae cyanobacterium
CTGAAGTTGTAGAAAATTTTCAATGAGACTTTTGTGAGGAGAGGGGGAGAGGGGGAGAAATAAACAGCAAACAGCCAACAGCAAACAGCCAACAGCAAACAGCCAACAGCAAACAACAAACAACAAAATTATGACTTTCAACGCAACTTCAGCAATAACCAATAATATAGCTCTAATTACCCTAGTTGGAGAATTAGATGGTGCTACAGCATCGGTATTTAAAGCAGAAGTAGAAAAAGCAGCAGCGGCAGAGATTAAAAAACTCGTTCTCATCATGAGCAATTTAGAATATATGGCAAGTGCTGGATTGCGAGTTTTAATCTTTGCCAAACAAAAAATGGGCGCAGGAGTAGATATTTATTTAGTTAGTCCTCAAGAAACTGTATTAGATACCATTGAAAAAACAGGTTTTCACCACAGTGTCATTATTATGGACAAATACGATCCTCAACAATTTGCATGAGTTAGATTCAAGCAAGTAAAAGCTGTATAGACGTTCTAGAGAACGTCTAAAAAAATCGTGAACAGAAAACAAAGAGCAGAAATAGCTACAGAAACGCTTCAAATTATTAATAACGCACGCTATGAAAATCAGAAAGGTGAGTCCATAAATATCGGCGATCGACTCTATTTAGCCAAGTCCCAAAGCAAGCATTATAAACCAGCAATGTTTGACCATATTTTCTTGGCTGTAGAACAAATAATTAATGCAAAAGACTCAAACAAAGAAACTCAATTTGAGATCGTCAATGAAACTACTTTGAGTGCGGCAAAAAGATTAATTGTATGGTCAGGAAAAGAAGATACAGTTTGTTTAAATTTTGCTTCTGCTAAAAATCCAGGCGGAGGATTTATTAATGGTAGTAATGCTCAAGAAGAAAGTTTAGCTCGATCGTCAGGTCTTTATCCTTGTATCAGTCAAATGCAGGAAATGTATCGAGCAAATAAATCTTTTGGGTCGAGTTTGTATACCGACAATATGATTTACTCGCCGAGAGTTCCAGTATTTCGCGACGATCGCGGCATCCTATTAGATTTTCCCTACTTGCTTTCTATTATCACTTCTCCTGCTGTCAATGCTGGTGCGGCAATATCGAAAGAAAAAATAAATCGAGAAATTATTGAAAATGTCATGTTAGAAAGAACTAAAAAAGTTCTTTCGTTGGCTGTTATTAACAACCATAAAAATATTATTTTGGGAGCTTGGGGATGCGGAGTTTTTCAAAACTCACCTAGAGCGATAGCTCGCATATTTCACAAACATTTAGTAGCAAGCTCTTCTTTTCACGGATGGTTTGACAAAGTTGTTTTTGCTATTTTAGATACTTCCCAGAATAAGCATATAATCCAGCATTTTAGAGAAAAATTCTAGTTTTTTTGTTTGTGTAAAAAAAAAATACTACCTAATTCATCGTCTATTGGGATTAAAAACAATGTCATATCTATATACAACTTTTCAAAAAATACCCAAAAAAATACCTAAAGGTCGTTTGTCGCGACGCTTAGTTTTCGTAGTTTTTACGTGTATTGTTGTCATAGAAGCATTGGTGTTAATTCCTTCTGTTTTAAGACGAAAAAGAGAATTTTATATGCAAATAAAAGAAGTGTCAGAAGGACAAGTAGTATTGACAAAAAAAATTGCTGGAGGGGAGATGATAAATTGTACTTCCATCAGCACCCCAAAAGATTGCGATCTCCAATTACTAGAAAATTTTAAAATATTAATAGATGTTATGCCAACTCCTTTAATCGGAAAATTAGAGCATAGAATTACAGGAGGTGCATTATACAAATCTGACGGACAACTCATAGGAAACTTTGGAGAAGTTCCCAAACTTTCATTTACAGATATAGAGCAAAAGAAGATAGTTGAACTGATTTCTGCTTCTAATTTCGATGCTGGTTGGACATCGAAGCAAATGGGAGATAAATATGTCCTAGTTTTACGCCACGATACCTCTACAGTCCCTCAAGAATTACAAGCTTTTATATGGCGAATTGCTGGTTTAGTTTTAATTATCTCACTTTTTGTTACCGGAGGAGTATGGATCTCGCTAGATCCAATAGTAGTGACCCCAATTTTAAAATTGAGAAAAGACTTGATTAATGCAGGGGAAGCAATCAGCAAAGACAAAAAGCCGCGTAAATTTTACTCTGCTTCTATTCAACGTCAGGATGAATTAGGAGACGTAATTAATGCTTTCGAGCGCATGTTTCAGCAGATAACAGATGCTATTGTCGCTCGCAAAAAAGCAGAATTAGCCCTACAAAAAAGTCTAGCTACAGTTCAAGCTTACTCTGATGCTCTTGACAAAGAATTAGAAAAAGGTAGAGAAATTCAAAGGAATTTTCTCCCCACCGAACTCACACAAAAACCTAATTTGGAGGTTGCAGCTTTTTTTAAACCAGCTCGTCAAGTAGCAGGAGATTTTTACGATACATTTGAACTTCCTTGCGGTTCTGTAGGTTTAGTTATTGCTGACGTATGCGATAAAGGAGTAGGTGCAGCACTATTTATGGCACTTTTTCGCAGTTTAATTCGCATCTTTGCTTCCGAAAACCCATTTAGAGGAGATCCGTCGAGTATTTTAGAAGCAAATTTGCCAGTTGGAGATGGTTGGATAGGAACCTCACAAACAACTAACTTAGTTCATCTCAATGCTTTACAAGCGGTCTGTCAGACAAATAATTACGTCGCTCAATATCACGGCGATATGGGAATGTTTGCCACTCTGTTTTTTGGAGTGTTAGAACCAGAAACGGGACTGCTGACCTATATTAATGGGGGACACGAACCACTTTTTATCCTCAATCGATCGGGAGGCGTTAGAGAGTCTCTTAACTCTACTGGGCCAGCAGTAGGAATGTTACCCGATATGAAGTTTAAAATCAAGCAAACCTACTTGCAACGTGGGGAAGTACTTTTGGGCTACACAGATGGAGTCCCAGAAGCACGTACAGCGGATGGCAAGTTTTTTACTGCAGAAAAATTACTGTCGATGTTGGAATTTCCTATTACTTCTGCCGAAAGTTTGCTCAAAAAAATCGCTACCAATGTAATTATGCATACTGGAGAAGCAGAACAGTTTGACGACATTACCCTCTTAGCTGTGCGACGCTTATTTTAGAGAGAGAGAGGGGGAGAGGGGGAGAGGGGGAGACTGGGAGACTGGGAGAATAACAAACAGCTAACAGCTAACAGCCAACAGCCAACAGCAAACAACATTTTGACATAATTATGGAGCCTTTAACTGTTTCGGGAACCTTAGATTCTTTAAGTGCGATCGCTAACTACGTTATTAATGCGGCAAATGAAGCTGGTTTAGATAAAAAAACTACCTATAAACTGCGGCTAGCAGTAGATGAAATCGCTACTAATATTATTATTCACGGCTATGAAGAAGCAGGCTGTACTGGAACGATCGACGTACTTGCAAAGCTAGACTCCCAAAGATTATCTATTTCTCTCGAAGATACTGGTGCTATCTTTGACCCCACTCAACGATCGACCCCAGATCATTTAAATTTATCTTTAGAAAAGCGTCCGCTAGGTGGTTTGGGTGTTTATTTAGCAATTCAATCGGTCGATCGCTTTATCTACGAACGAATTGGCGATCGCAACCAAACTACTTTTATCGTTTATCGCTCTCCTTCTAATACAAAAGAAGCCACAGTCACGGATATTAAGTTAGGAGAGGGAGTCGAGAAATAAAAAATGAAAGATAATTTTTCAAGACAAGCAAAAGATTATGCCAAGTTTCGACCTACTTACCCAACTAATCTCATACAATCTTTAATTTCCCTCACTAATAAGCAAGATAATGCTTGGGATTGTGGAACGGGAAACGGTCAAATAGCAACAATTTTATCTGAGTATTTTGTTAAAGTATACGCAACAGATATCAGTAAAAATCAGATTAAAAATGCACCCAAAAAATCGAATATTATCTATAAATTAGAATCTGCTGAAACCTCATCATTGCCAGATACATCTGTGGATCTCATCGTAGTCGCCCAAGCTATCCATTGGTTTGATTTTGACAAGTTCTATTCTCAAGTCAAAAGAGTTCTTGCAGATGAAGGCACGATCGCTGTATTAGGCTACGGTTTATTAACTATTAATCCAGATTTAGATAAAGTTATTCGGCATTTTTACACTGAGATTGTAGGTAATTATTGGGATGAAGAAAGAAAGTATGTAGACGAACAATATAAAACCATACCTTTTCCTTTTAAAGAAATACAATTACCCCCATTTAAAATTAAATATCAATGGAAATTTGACCAACTGATTGGTTATATTAATACTTGGTCAGCCGTCCAGCATTACATTAGAAATAATAATGAAAATCCCACTAGGTCAATCGCGCGAGAATTAGAAAAAAATTGGGGCGAAAAAGATAGAGTTGAAGTAACTTTTAATCTTTTAACAAGAGTTGGCAAATTATCCTGAAGCGCGATCGCTTATATATTAAGAGGCCAGAAAATTCAATTTGCATAATATTAATCTTTTAGCAAATAGTGCTGCAGTACTATTTCGTGGCGATCGCCACTATCGATCTTTCATAATTAATATTGCTATACTTAAAAAAATATTAAGAAATATATAACAAAAATACTATGAGCCTCGATCTAGTTCTCAGATTTACATTAGTAGGAATTTTAACGGCGATGAATGGAGGAGTTTTGATCCTCATTTTATCAGAGTGGACCCTCAAAGGTTTTCAGTGAGTAATAACGTAAAGTTGTGGGGAATTAATTTATAGTAGGGTCAATTTTACCTGTAAAGAGATTTTCTTTGGGATAAAGCGATCGTGCCAATATAGGTGTCGATCGACAGATACTAATTAGCGATCGTTAAAAGTCCGTGCTGGTGTAAAATCAGCATGGGAAAAAATAGCTTGCCAGCGCAGTATCAATTTCCCATACATAGAACGCTCTTAAAATTTCCACCAACATATGAATATAGGTACTATAACAACAACGCCCTTTACAGACCAGAAACCTGGGACTTCAGGATTGCGCAAAGCAGTTACAGTGTTTCAAAAACCTCATTATCTAGAAAATTTCGTTCAATCGATTTTTAACAGTCTCGAAGGATATGAAGGTAAAACATTAGTTCTTGGCGGTGACGGACGCTATTATAATCGTCAAGCGATTCAAACTATCCTGAAAATGGCAGCAGCAAATGGTATAGGAAGAATACTAGTAGGTTGTGACGGTATTTTATCTACTCCGGCAGCTTCCTGTATTATCCGCAAAGAAGAAGCCATAGGCGGCATCATTTTATCAGCTAGCCACAACCCAGGGGGGCCAAACGGAGACTTTGGCGTTAAATATAATATCAGTAACGGCGGCCCCGCACCAGAAAAAGTAACTGGGGCTATTTTTGAGAATTCTAAGACGATCGACTCTTATCAAATTCTCGAAGCTGCAGATATAAACATAGATAGACCAGGTTCGTTTAAACTAGGAACCACTAGTGTAGAAGTTATCGACCCAGTAGAACCTTACTTGAAATTAATGGAGTCGTTGTTTGATTTCGATCGCCTACAACAACTCCTGACCTCTGGTAAGTTCAGAATGTGTATGGACTCACTGCACGCGGTAACTGGCCCCTATGCCCGTGCTATATTTGAAAAGCGTTTGGGTGCGGTTGAAGGTACGGTAATTAACGGAACTCCTTTAGAAGATTTTGGCGGCGGTCATCCCGATCCAAATTTAGTTTATGCTAAAGGCTTGGTGGATATTCTTTTTGGCGAAGACGCACCAGACTTCGGTGCAGCTTCTGACGGCGACGGCGATCGCAACATGATTTTAGGTCGCAACTTCTTCGTTACTCCTAGCGACAGTCTGGCTATTTTAACTGCTAACGCTCATTTAGTACCTGGTTACAGTCAAGGTTTAGCAGGTGTAGCGCGATCGATGCCTACTTCTGCTGCAGTAGACCGCGTAGCAGAAAAACTAGGCATAGAATGTTACGAAACACCAACAGGTTGGAAATTTTTTGGCAATTTGCTAGATGCAGGTAAAGCTACTTTGTGTGGCGAAGAAAGCTTCGGTACGGGTTCCAACCACATCCGAGAAAAAGACGGGTTGTGGGCAGTATTGTTCTGGCTTAATATATTGGCAGTGCGATCGGAATCAGTAGAAGATATTGTCCGCAAACACTGGGAAACCTACGGGCGCAATTTCTATTCTCGTTACGACTACGAAGCAGTAGATAAAGAACGCGCTACCGAACTAATGGAACGTTTGCGATCGATGGTTTCGGATATGAAAGGCACGCAATACGGATCTTACCAAGTAGATTATGCCGACGACTTCAGTTATACAGATCCAGTAGACGGTAGTATTAGCTCGAAGCAAGGTATTAGGATTGGTTTTACTGACGGTTCTCGTATTGTTTTCAGGCTTTCTGGTACGGGTACTAAAGGTGCAACTCTGCGAGTATATCTCGAAAGTTATCAACCAGATAAGGCTAAACAGGATGTAGATACCCAAAAAGCACTAGCATCCTTAATTTCTTTAGCTGATGAAATTGCTCAAATTCGCAAATTTACCGAACGGGAAGCGCCTACGGTTATTACTTAATTAATTAGTTTATTTGACCTCAGAGGGAACAGGGAACGGGCAACAGGCAATAAGGGGACTGGGGGACTGGGAGATTAAGTTTTCTGTTTGTTAACTCATTTTTATTATGTTTCCCTATCTCCCTATCTCCCCATCTCCCCCATCATACTTTTTCATACTTTTTTTTCACAACTTAATACTAAGCTTCTATTATTTCTATACGTTTTCATACTTTTTTTTCATACTTTTCCTAACTTTTTATATTATAAACAAACTCAATTTATAGCTAGGATAATAATAGCAGAACACCCTAGGATTAAACAGAGATGAAATTCCAATGGCAAAACTTATTACTTAAAGCTGTTGTTTGGTTAAGTGCTGAAGTTATCTTAAATCTGATAGGACTTGACGACATGGCTGATTACGGCGAATTTGTTTTAGAACACAAACCAGTTAGTATCAAAGTGTCAATGTACTATCAAATGGAACCTCTTTAAAAAGATTCAGTCCATTGATTGCAAATTATTTTTGTTAATTTCATTATTAGGAGACAAAATCAGTGTTTGGAACTTTTGCGTTATTATTTCTAGCTTTATTTAGATAAAATATCTAATAAATAAAGACGATTGCGTCTAAAAATAATAAAATAATTAAAAGAAAACCATTAATAATAAAATCCCGTCTGTGTTCTGCTAACTTTGTCTGTAATAATTTTCCTCCATGACGAAAAATATATTTTTGCATCCAAACAGGAAATCGATCGTAGTAAGGTTTATATTGGAGTAAACTACCCACAAACTGAAAAAATCCATACAGGGTAACTCCTAAGATAACGAAGCGATAAATGTAATAAAAATTCATGCCATTTGATTGAGAAAAAACTTAACTGCAATAGTAATCGTAGCTGTTAAAATGCTACCAATTAAAGTTATTCTGACAATTTTATTGTATTTTTCCACCTGAATATCAGCCAATTGAGAGGCAACTTCTACGCCTTTATTAGCCGACTTTTCTACATAGTTACCTAATTCATAAGCCAAACTGGAAACAACAGCAACAATCAAAGCCACGTCGTCAGCCAATCCAACCCCAGGAATTATATCGGGAATGGCATCTAGAGGAGAGATAAGATAAACCAGAGTCCCGATCGCTAAAGCTTTTGAAGCCCAAGCAGTTTGAGGATCTCGAATCATTTTTAGGAGTGCTTGAACCTGATTCCAAACTTTCTTAACCGCTCCGCGATTCATTTTAGGGATTTTTTCATTAATTTGTTGGATATTTTCTGGTTTTGCTGCGAGAACAAAACGACGAAAAATAGCTTGAATTTTTTTGCCATAGCCTGCTTGTAATTTGTCGTTAATTTGTTCGATATTTGCCTCAATTTTTTGTTTTTCTGCTGGAGAGGTATTAAATTTTTGTCTGAGTTTGGCGATGTAATTTTTGAATTTTAAACGAAGCGAACCCTCTGTTTTCTTTGTGGTTGCGGAGTTAGAAGAGATTTCTTTTGGTTTGAAAGTGCGTTGGAGTATTGCTTTAATGCCCATAGTTGCGATCGAATTTTGAACTCTATTTAGATCTTAAGTGTCATTTCTAATTCAAGAGTAGATAAATTCCATTTTGCGTGCTATTGTACATTCATCACTTGATAGGTCTACAAGGTAATGACTTGGGCTAAAGATTCGAGTGATACAGGAAAGAGGGAAGTAGCCTGCACCGAACCCGACCCTGCTTGGCTAAAACTGTAAACCAAGATCCAATAGTGCAAAAATTAAATATTATTTGAACCCACGGGGCTGGGGGGATCGCCTATCGCCTTGATGTCAGACTTGCATAGAGCTTGCTTTATGCAAGCAGTTAATTGGGTAGGAAGCGTACATCATAATCAATGATATTGATGTAAGTAGTTCACTATTATGCCATTTAAATTATTCTTGCAGACGGATGAGTGAAAAGCTAAAACCTGACTGGGCTGGTGAAGAATTGCTGTCGAGATTTGTTAATCTATTAATCGAGACTAAGCCCATATACAAGGTCATGAAGCACCAAGCGAGGCAGGTACTCATAAAAACAGCAGAAAAAAAAGGGGTTCCTTGGCGGAAAAACTACCAGGAGCTAGAAACATCGGGAATAGAAGATTTACTACCGAACTTTACTAATCCTAGCGTAGTCTACCCAGATTATTATCAAGTACCTTTCCACGCATACGATCGAGGAAACCTTTGTTGGGAAGCTGCTTTTGACGCTCCTTCTGCTACTCTAGCAATAGCTTTGAGAGTTTGGCCCAAAGAAAAACTGAGTCCCAAAGCAGCCCGCGATCGACTCAGAAATACTTTTCACGAAGTTCTCGATCGCTACAGTCCTTCAACAGTCAAAGATGTTTTAGATGTTGGCTGCTCGATCGGAGACTCGACTCTAACTTTACATCGTTACTATTGTCAGAGACAAAACGCCAAAGTCCGCACTGTCGGTTTAGATTTATCTCCTTATATGCTGACAGTAGCTAAGAGTTTAGATAAAAATGAAGAGATATCGGAGTGGGTTCACGGGAAAGGAGAAGAGACAGATTTCCCAGACAATTCCTTTGATGTAGTTACCCTTCAGTATTTATTACACGAACTGCCGCGCCAAGCAACCAAAGATATTTTCCGCGAAGCATTGCGCATTCTCCGACCTGGAGGTTGCTTAGCAGTAGTAGATATGAATCCTGCGTCTAAAGTGATTCAAAAATTGCCCCCTGCTTTGTTTGTCTTGCTCAAAAGCACGGAACCGTGGAGCGACGATTTCTACACTTTTAATGTAGAAGCTGCCATGGAGGAAATAGGTTTCGAGTATAAAACCACTGTAGCAAGCGATCCTCGCCATCGCACCATTATTGGCATTAAACCAAGATCGTAATACAATAAAGGTTTATACTAAAGAGAAGAGAGAGTAGGCGAGGTGGTTGCAGATTCGCGCCAGTTGCAGCGAATTTGAGGAAAGTCCGAGCTCCCTAAAGACCAAACTTGCTGGGTAACGCCCAGTGCGGGCGACCGTGAGGATAGTGCCACAGAAACATACCGCCGATGGGAAGATTTTGGATAGCCTTGTGCCCTAATTCTTTCACAGGTAAGGGTGCAAAGGTGCGGTAAGAGCGCACCAGCAGCATCGAGAGGTGCTGGCTCGGTAAACCCCAGTTGGGAGCAAGGTCGGAGGGACTACGGTTGGTCTTTTACCAGTCCCGTTATGGAGTACCGCTTGAGGTATCTGGTAACAGATATCCCAGATAGATAACCGCCCTCAAAGTAGAAACGATCTTCGGATGGGTTTTTATTAGAGAACAGAACTCGGCTTACGTTCCGACTCTCTCTACATTATTTAATACGATCTCAAATGAGCGAAGACCCTCGACGCGAGCGACAACTCCACAAATTAATCAAAAAACTAGGATTATCAGAGAAAGACCCAGTGAATTGGGATTTACTCGATTTAGCACTAATTCACCCCACTATTTCTCAAAAAGCAAACTACGAACAGTTGGAATTTGTCGGGGATGCAGTGGTGCGTTTAGTTGCTTCTCAAATTCTACTAGAAACCTATCCACAAGCTCCAGTAGGAGAGTTTGCCGCTATTCGTTCTATTTTGGTCAGCGATCGCATCTTAGCTGAAATAGCCGACAGTTACGGTATAGAGCGCTATCTCTTGATTTCTCAAAGTGCAGCAGCCGATCGCGCGGGAAAAGTATCTCGGCTAGCAGATGCTTTTGAAGCAGTATTAGGCGCGCTCTATCTCAGCACTCAAACCATGTCTTTAATACGTCCCTGGCTGGAATTTCCCTTGAAGGAGAAAGCTGCTGAAATACGCCGAGATCCGGCTCGCCAAAACTACAAAGATGCTCTTCAAGAATGGACTCAAGGTCAATACAAAATTTTGCCCCAGTATCGAGTTAAAGAAAACCTCGAAACTAAACTCGATTTCGATCGTTTTGCTGCTTCTGTTTGGGTCGGCGATCGCTGTTTGGGAAAAGGAACGGGTCGTTCTAAAAAAGCAGCCGAACAAGCAGCAGCTAAAGAGGCTTTTTTCTCTGTTACAAAAGAGGAAGGTTCGCCTCTCGCTCGGAATGGAAAACGGGGAGTTTCAACTTGAAAACCAAAATCGCTGTCCTGGGAGTAGGACGCTGGGGTACCAATCTCTTACGCAATTTTCGACAACATCCCCAAGCTGAAATCGTTGCCTTAGTCGATCGCCATCCAGAAAGATTAGCTCGCTCTCAACAACAATTCAATCTGGATAAAAATAAAGTTTTCTTGACAAACGAGTGGAAATATGCTAATCAACAAAAAGATATCGATGCTGTAGTTGTTGCTACACCTGCTTCTACTCACTATTCTCTGATTGCGGATGCTCTCGAAACAGGTTATCACGTTCTGGCAGAAAAACCTTTAACCTTAGACCCTTCTGAATGTATCGAACTAACCCGTCTAGCGGAAAAAAAACAAAAACAGTTATTAGTAGATCACACCTACCTATTTAATCCTGCTGTAGAACGAGGAGAACAAGTAATTAAAGCGGGAAATGTGGGAAAATTACGCTACGGTTACGCCACTCGCACTAATTTAGGGCCAGTACGATATGATGTAGATGCTTTGTGGGATTTAGCCATTCACGACATCGCTATTTTCAATCGCTGGTTGGGTCAAATACCAATTAAAGTGCAAGCAAGAGGTAGTGTTTGGCTGCAAAACTCAGTATCGGACACTCAAAGTTTATCGGACTTAGTTTGGCTAACGCTAATTTATCCCGACGGTTTTCAAGCTTACATTCACTTGTGTTGGCTCAACCCCGACAAACAGCGTCGTCTTTGCGTAGTTGGCGATCGAGGGACTTTAATATTTGATGAAATGTCAAAAGAGACCCCATTGAGCCTGCAAAAAGGATATTTCGATCGAGAAGGACAATTTTTCTTACCTACTGGGGTATCCAGTGAAGCGATCGACATTGAAAAAGAAGAACCCTTAAAAAGAGTGTGCGATCGTTTTCTCTCGGCGATCGAACTCAATAATAGTTGCTCTATTTCTTCTGGTTGGGTTGCTAGTGAGTTAGTCAACATTCTCAGTTGTTTGAGTCTGTCTCTGCAAGGAGGAGGAAAGACAATTGCAGTTCCTCAATTATCTTTTCTTGAAGAATAGCTAACGCCATTTCCATTGGACTTATAGGAAGCAAGTGTAGAATTTTGATTTTTTTCCACAGAATCTAGAGAAATTTTGGCTATAGGCAAGCTAATTTTAACTGTACTACCTTTACCTAATCCTTCGCTGAATAAGGTAATATTACCTCCCATCAATTCCATTAATTTGCGCGATATCGCTAAACCCAAACCCGTTCCCCCGTACTTGCGAGTAGTGGAACCATCTACTAAAACAAAAGGACGAAAAAGTTTTTTCTGTTGAGAAGGGTCTATACCTATTCCCGTGTCTCGAACTGTTATTACTACATTTTCTCGATTGAGGTCAGTCAAAGGTGATTTTTGTGGTAAAGATTCTGTCTTATTTCCATTGTTAGGTTCCTGGGAAAAAGAAGTATTCTTAATCAGAAGTTTATTTAAATCGGAGGGCAATTGTTTTTTTTGTAGAGCATCTAACTTAGATTTTCTCCTAGCCTCCCTACTCAAAAGATCTTCTTTTTCAATAGTGGTAGCGATACTAATACTCCCAGATTCTGTAAATTTAACGGCATTGCCGATCGCGTTAATTAAAACCTGTTTGAGTTTTCTCGGATCTGCATTAACGAAAATATCTTTTTTTTCTTCAGCAATTTTTAACTCTAAACCCTTCTCTTGTATTGTTAATGTTTGTAAATTGATTACTTCTTGCAATAGCGGCCCTATATTGATTAATTCCAGACCGACAGAGAGTTTCCCCTCTTCAATTCTCGCCATGTCTAAAATATCATTTATAATGCCCAACAAATGGTGTGCTGCATTTTCAGCTTGTTCCAACCACTCTAAATTTTCTTCGTCGTCGGGAGAGCAATCTTCTCTAACAAACCTAATTCCATTAATAATGACATTTAAGGGATTTCTTAATTCGTGGGACGTGGTTCTGAGAAACTCTGTTTTTAGCTGGTTAGCATTTTGAGCTTCTTTCCAAGAAGCTACTATTTCATTTCCCCAGGTTTGAAGTCTTTTAACCATGTCATTGAGAGCCATTGACAGTTGTTTGAACTCTCGAATATGGAAATTTTGGGGTATTTGTGCTGTATCTTGCAAGTTTTGCTTGTTAACCGCGTAATCTCTTAATTTTTCTACTGGTAGTGCTAGTTCCCACGAGATATATAGAGTTGCTAAAACGCTGGCAGCAATCAGAGCAAAGGTCATAATAAATAGAACTTCTTTAATCTCTCTAAGAGCAGAAAGAGCCCCCTCTAAAGGAGTTACTGCCAAAACAATCCATTTTTTGTCTTTTTCGGTTGTAATAGGACTATCTATTGCTGTATAACCAGTTAGTAATTCTCTGCCGCTTTTTGCTGAATAAAACCAGTGAAAAAAATCTTGCTCTCCTGCAAGTGCGCTTCTCACCAAACTCTGCAATCTGTGGGCATCCCGCATTTCCTTTATGTTTCTTCCGACTTGTTGATATAAAGGATGAGCTAATATATTTCCTTCTTGGTCAATTACTACTGGATACCCATCTAAGGAGCCTGGTTCTACTTTTTCTTGTTCTAGCAGAGATGTTTTAACGCACAGAGCGTAGCGAAGTTTATCTTCATAGTCGTACACGGGGATAGCTAGTAACAGCTCTAGTTGAGTGTTTTTTTGCTCCAAACCTTTTGCTGGCAGCGATCCTACAGCCTTGCTTTGGGGTGGAATTAGCTTAACAAATATGTCTTGAGGCTTTTTTAACTTTTGTTTTTGCCTTTGCGGCCACTTACTGATGTCTATAGTGCCCAGTACTTGTTCTCCACAAGTACTAGCAATCACCTTACCAGTATTTAAATCTGTCAACTGCAAGCAATGTACGTGGGTGGGTAAACTCGTTCCTAGTTGTTCTAAAAAGTTTTGTTGGTCTTGTTGCCAACCTATTCTTAACACTAATGTATCGCTAGCCGTGACCAAGTTAAATCGCAGTGCTTCGATCGACTGATTAATGCTTTGTGCTTTTCTAACTGCGCTTTCAGTCAAATTCTGACGAGCAGTTTCTAAAAATGCTGAACGGGCTTTTCTATAAGTGACATATACCCCCATCAGCAAGACCGGCACACTTAGTAACAAAAGGCGCGATAGTAAAATTGAACGAAAAGAGGAGCGACCTAACGCCATAGAACAGGGTTTTTTATATAAAGATTATATGATTATTTATTATCAACGATCTCAAGCTTCCATCTCTAAAAATATAGGGATTGTTGGGATGCTTTTAAATAATTCTACTGAACTATACATCCGATCGCGTTTACCTAAGGTGGTAAAACTAGGATTTTCAGGTTAAACCTCATCCTTCAGCTCTTATGAAATTATAGCGTAAACACAAACGATAAAATAATTGTCTGCGAATCTAAGCGTAGCGCTATAATTGTCGGCTCGGCAGATTTTCTCCCCCTGCTCTCTATACGCTTATCTTAGTCGTGCGAATTTCCTGAATATTAGCAGCAGATATACCGCCAACGATGGTGCGATTAATCATAGGATGATCGTTATGAGTTGGACCAGTGTCGCTATCTGGATGATAAGCAATTACGTCCATCTCGCTATCGTCAGTAAAAAAGCTATGATGACCGTCGGTAGGAATAATGAAAATATTACCTGGTGTCAAGGGGATAGTAACATCTGAACCCGTACCATCTTCATTGCTAGGTACAATACATCTTCCTCTTCCTTTAGCAACAATGCCTACTCGTAAAGAAGGATGAGTATGGCGGGTTTGACCAATACTAGGAGGGAAATGTAAGTAATTTAAACAGGGGTCTCCTTGAATGACAGGGGGAATTAGCAGTGAATCAGAACAACCATCAATATAGAGTAAACGTCCTTGTTTTTCGATCGGTCCACCAAGGGAAAATATCCCTTTATAACCAAGTCTTGAAATAATAAAACCGCAGCCCCCACTAATAGAAAAACTATTGGGGACGCTGAAGTACATACCAGTATCTAGATCGAATGTCTGTTGGCGATCGGAAATGGTAACAGTAATAGAGGCTCGATCGCTATACACAAATCCAAAACTAGTTCCCTCTACATTAACAGTCAGGTTTTTACGATCGTAACCCCAAGCATAAACTTGCGTTGGATGTCGATCTTGAGATAGATCGCAGAGCATTCCATCTTTGCCAGGTAATGACACAAAATGTTTACTTTTAAAAAGAGAATCTTTTTTAATCATGGGATTGAATATATTAATTTTGACTGCTTCAACTCATTAACCTTGGCTGGGAAATTAGCAAAACTATCAGCTAATAAGGAATCAGAGTAGGGAACTCGACGAAAAAGAAAATCTAATTAGTGATGGTTAGAATTCCCATGCTTTCAGCCTGGAGAGAAAGTCAACACAGACAATTGTACGTGAGATGGAAAATCGCATCGAGAGCCTACAGTTAGGGTAATAATCTTGGCATCTATGGTTTTTGCTCGAGTAGGTATTGTACCCGTTCCTGGATTAATTGGATAAGCAGGAAAATAAGCAGCACTCAAACTCAGACGCAAACTATTTCCCCGATCGATCCGCTTACAAGTTGCTTGTAGCCCAATCTTGACGCTCTTCTTATTGTTTACTTCTTCTGGGGAACAATAAAGGTATCCCTGAGTAAAATTGTATGCCCTACCGTCGGGAAAAACCTCAGATAAGACAGCACACAAATCGAAACTGGGTGCGTCGCAGCGGCAATAAATTTCTACTGCTACATCTCCTGCTACGTGTAGATTTTCTTCTAGTGGTGCAGAAGTGTATGTTAAAACATCCGCTCGACAATCGATATTAGAGCGATCTAATGAACCTGCGGGTATGGAAGCGTGACCCCCGAAAGCTGGGACTGGTCGCCAAGGATCGTGAACTAAAACGTCAGGTGAAGAGATAGTATTTTCATTCCCGTATCCCCCTTCTAATAATATTCCGTCAGAATCTGAAATGCTGGCATTGCCATTACTTTTTAAATAATAGGATTTTCGATCGCCTCTGGGGAAAGCATTAAAATATCGCCACCGATTAGATCCCATTTCAAAAAGACAAACGGGTTTTTCCTCTGTAATTCCCGTATCCTTCCCTTTGAGGAAACGATCGAACCAACGTAATTGTATGCGATCGACTGGACTTGTAGCTTCAGATCCGTAATCTTTTGCTCCTACTTTACGCCCCCACGGTAAATGGGCCCAAGGGCCAACAATAAGATGTTGGGGTAACTTAGAATTAGCTTCCATATGCTTGTAGAGATTGAGGGTACCGCGAAGATAGGGATCGAACCATCCTCCTACGTGCAACACGGGCAAGTCAACGTCCTGCATTAAATATTTGGGAGATAATTTTTCCCAGTATTCGTCAGGGTGTGGACGAGCTAACCAATCGTGATAAAATGAGTCTGGCCCTAACTCTTTTAAAATCCTAGGATTAGCAGGAATGCGATCGTATAAAGGTAAATTGCGAGCAGCAGCGTATAGTTGTTGATAAGAGTTTTCTTCTCCTCGCAAACGGGCTGTTTCTGCTGCTAGTTGAATTGCCCAGCCAAGATTGGCTTGCAAGCAAAAAGCACCCCCCTCATATGCCCAGTCCTCATATAAATCGTAAGCTATCATTGCCGGACAAATGACTTTCAAGGCGCTTGGTTTGGCAACAGCAGCATATAGCTGAGTCATTCCCTGATAAGAAAAGCCATACATTCCTACTTTACCCGTACTTCCTGGTAATTGGGATGCCCAGTTAACGCTGTCAAGTCCGTCTTCTATTTCGCGATCGAATAGCTTAAATTCTCCTTGAGAAGTGCCTCTACCCCGCACGTCTTGAATAACTACAATATAGCCTCTGGCAGCGTACCAACTGGGGTGAGCGTAAACAACAGTAGAGGCGATCGCCCTCCCATATGGTTGGCGCATCAACAGTACTGGCAATTCCTGGGAATTATCTGGACGGTAAATATCTGCATCCAGTCGCACCCCGTCGCGAGTCTGCATTGATGCTGTTTCTTTTTTAACTTCAAACATTATTTTTATCGATCGTTAATGGTAAATTTTATTTTTTCACTTTTTGGATTACATCAGAGATTAGTTCCAGAGTTTTTTCTCGACCCAGTTTTTCCACAGCTTCCTGAAAATAAACATCATGTAGTAGCCTGGCTTCTATGGTTTCAGAGTCACTATTGAGATGGTCTTCTTGTAAATTTTTTCGAATAATTGCTTCAATTCTCAGCCTATTAATATGGGACTTTACATTATGACTGTGAGAATCCCATAGAGAATATTTATCTTTAGCTCCTTCTAGAATTGAATCAATTATTATCTTGAATAGAAAGAAAAGCTCCTGTTGAATCTCTGGAGTATATCGCTCTTTTAAATAGGTTTTAAGGGCGTTCGTGAAAATATCACCTATGATTTGACAATTTTCTACAATTAAGTGAGAATCAATATATTTGCTTCCTAAAGATTTAACAAATAATTTTAAATAGCTCGTATTGCTAATGTTTTCACAGAGTATATTCCAGTAATATGTTATTTGTTTTTCTAGTTCTTCTGTAGAATTGAAAAACTTTGTTTTAAGTTTAGGATTGCGAGCGATACGAGCAGACAATGAGGAAATAAATTCAGTAGAATCTGGTTGAAGAGTAGCAAACATTTGTTCTAAATTTTCCAGTTTCATTTTATATTTTTTTATTTCTCTGCAAAAAAAATGGGTATTTAGAAAAAATCCAACTTCTTGCCTCAGTTCGATAGACCGAAGTTGAATGACTAAGTTTCCTTTAAAATCCCTATAAATACCTCAGTAAACTTACCGATTTTGCAGGATTGTCAATAAGACTTTTAAGTAAAAATACAGTCGCTCGTATCTCCCACCGCTATGCATATCCTTGCGGAATCAAGAATTTTCCTAGAAATTTCTTATTTAACCTAATATTTTGTGGCGATATTTAGGTATTTCCAGTGACGGACAAGTCAGGAGTCAGGGGTTTCTTTTAGAGAATCGAGATAAAAGTTTGCGGTAAGAAGACTTTCAGTTTTACTTACCGCAACACATAAAATAACTAGTCTAGATATCCCATGAGTACGCCAGGTTCTTCGTCAATTTCATTAGAAGCAACGGGACGATTTCCCATGACCTTATAAGTTTCGCTGACTACGAGACTGCTAGATGATACTGGGCGATTTCCAGAGATAGTTAGAGTACTATTAACGTGAATCGTGCTAGCAGCGATCGGACGAGAACCGCCTACAGAAGAATAGCGATCGACTATTTTGAGATGACTTGGCTCAATTGGTCTATTTCCTGGTAAAATAGCTGGTTTTTGAGCTAGTTGTAAAGCCTTGGAAGTTTTTTGCGCTTCTGGTTTCACAGACAATGCTATTATTTCTTTACCTTGTTCTGCGTTATCCTGTTGTTGAGCTTGGGCATTATCTACATTTGCTTCTTTATCGCCTTCTTGAACTTGGTTACCATTAATTTCTAAATTTTCGACACTCATTTGCGTTTCTCCTTTAGATTAAAACTTTTTTGACTACTGCTAGACTTCTGTTATGGTTATTTTCTCGATTATCTGTTTTTATTTTCTTTTAAGAATCCCCTATACATATAGGGATAATACTATCTTGGCAAATAAATTAAAAAAATAAAACAAATATACATACAAGTATATAATACGTTGAACTATGAGTTCTTTTAATTTGCAAGCGCCTTTTCAAGCTACCGGAGATCAACCAACAGCGATCGCCCAACTCAGCCACTCTCTCAAAGCAGATAACCGTTTCCAGACGCTTTTAGGAGCAACGGGAACGGGTAAAACTTTTACAATAGCCTCAGTTATCGAAAAACTGGGCAAGCCTACCCTCGTTCTAGCCCATAATAAAACACTTGCGGCTCAATTGTGTAATGAACTGCGGCAATTTTTCCCTGAGAATGCAGTGGAATACTTCATTAGCTACTACGACTACTATCAACCGGAAGCATATATACCCGTTACCGACACCTATATCGAGAAGACTGCTTCTATCAACGACGAAATAGATATGCTCAGACACTCAGCAACGCGATCGCTGTTTGAGAGAAAAGACGTTATCGTTGTCGCTTCCATCAGTTGTATTTACGGCTTGGGTATGCCCTCAGAATATCTCAAAGCAGCAATTCCTCTCCAATTAGGTGGAGAAATAGACCAACGCCAATTATTGCGAGATTTAGTCACAGTACAATATAAGCGCAACGACTTAGATTTAGGAAGAGGAAAATTCCGTCTCAAAGGAGACGTATTAGAAATAGTCCCCGCATACGAAGATAGAATAATCCGCATAGAATTTTTTGGGGACGAAATAGAAGCGCTTCGCTACTTAGATCCAGTCACAGGGGAAATTATTCGCAGTTTAGAGAGTGTGAGTATATATCCAGCACGTCACTTTGTTACTCCTGAAGAACAATTAGAAAGTGCTTGCGACGCGATCGAAGCGGAATTAAACCAACGTTTAGAAGATTTAGAAAAAGGCGGAAAACTATTAGAAGCGCAGCGACTCGAACAGCGATCGCGCTACGATTTGGAAATGTTGCGAGAGGTAGGTTATTGCAACGGAGTAGAAAATTATTCTCGTCATTTAGCAGGAAGAAAAGCAGGGGAACCTCCAGAATGTTTAGTTGATTATTTTCCTAAAGATTGGCTGTTAGTAATAGACGAATCTCACGTTACAGTTCCCCAAATTAGAGGAATGTATAACGGCGATCGATCTAGAAAAAAAGTCTTGATCGATCACGGTTTTCGCCTTCCTTCAGCAGCCGACAACCGTCCTTTAAAAGCAGAAGAATTTTGGCAAAAAGTAAGTCAATGCGTGTTTGTTTCTGCTACTCCTGGAGAATGGGAAATAGAACAGTCAGAAGAAAGAGTAATCGAACAGATAATTCGTCCGACAGGAGTAGTAGATCCAGAAATTATCGTCCGTCCGACAGAAGGACAAGTAGACGACTTATTAGCAGAAATTAAGAAGAGAATTAAACTACACGAAAGAGTATTAATTACAACTCTAACCAAACGCATGGCAGAGGACTTAACTCAATACTTCCAAGAAAGAGATATTAAAGTCCAATATTTGCACTCAGAAATTAAATCAATTGAAAGGATAGAAATACTTCAAGCATTGAGAGAAGGAGAATTTGACGTATTAATTGGAGTTAACTTATTGCGAGAAGGACTGGACTTACCAGAAGTATCTTTAGTAGCAATTTTAGATGCAGATAAAGAAGGGTTTTTGCGTGCAGAAAGATCCTTAATACAAACTATAGGAAGGGCTGCGCGTCACGTGCGAGGACAAGCAATTTTATACGCCGATAACATGACAGATAGCATGAAAAAAGCGATCGACGAAACCGAAAGAAGGCGAGGAATACAAATTGCTTATAACAAAATGAATAATATAACTCCTCAACCAATAGTCAAAAAAGCTCAAAATGCCATTCTTTCTTTTCTAGATATTTCTCGTCGCTTGAACTCACAACAACTAGAAGAAATTTATACTAATTCCCAAGACTTACCCTTAGAAAAAGTACCAGAATTAATACAACAACTAGAAGAACAAATGAAAGAAGCAGCGAAAAAATTAGAATTTGAAGAAGCCGCTAAATATCGCGATCGCATTAAACATTTACGAGATAAATTACTCGGTCACTAGAGGTCAGGGTTCAGGGCTCAGAGGTTTAATCTTTTGAGTCAAAAACTTCATAAACTAACAGATTAAAAGCACCAGATCGATCGTATTTTACAGTCAATCTTTTGTACTGTTTTTCGGTAACAAACTTTCCAGCAACTAACTCAAATTCTTCTCCTTTTTGAATCTTTTTAGGGACATTAACAACAACGCGATCGCTCAAAAGTATAGTTTCATTTTTTCCTTCAGTTGGGTCTAAAACCAGTTGAGAAAATTCTTCTGTAGGAGATATTTTTAAATCTGGGGTCATAGACTGTTTTCTTCCCACCCATTTTCCAGAAATAGTTTCTACTTCTGCTGCTGGAGGTAAGTCAGAAAAACTATCTAAATGTTCTCTAATTTCCACAATTTTTTCTAAACTACCACTCTTACCGTAGAAAGGAACTATGCTAGTGCGCCAGTCTTCATATCTGAAAAATAATTCACATCCGAAAAATTTTCCCTCATTCAGCTGAGTAGATATCCAAGCATTAGCATCGTTGCCAAAAGAAACCGCCCTTGCGGACTCAGAAGCTGGATGTATTAAGCCGTCAGGTTGGTTACAAGTTTTTTTGTCTATTTGCCAGTGTTTTTCTTCTTTACTTCCGTCAGAATAGGTGTAAATATTAGTTTGATTGATAACTGTTTGATTTTCATTTGGTTTAAAACTTCTCACACCTTGATGAGACTCAAGAAAAGTTTTATCTGGCGAATAAGAAGTCCAGATTCCTTGCCAAGAAATCCCTTTTTCTGGATAAGTGCCAAATAAGTTCAGCCAATTTTGTTCTTGTGGATTCATAGTAGTTTATCGTTTTTAATAGCGATAGTTTTTAAACTTCATAATATTTTGCCAAAAGAACTTCCCTACTAGTCTAAATTTAACAATTTATGAATTTTTAATCTAGTTTCGTTACAGTAATTTTTAAGGAGCGATCCCGAAGGGATCCGCGTAGCGGCACGCTCTTTAAAAAGTAAATTAAGGACTGAGGTCAGAAAATGACGATCGAGACCAAAACCAACGAAGATACACTTACTAAAGAATCCAAACAATTTGGCGATCCAGTAGTAATTGTTGGCGGAGGACCAGCAGGACTTGCTACTGCCCTAATGTTAGCCAAACGAGGTTGGACAAATATTACAGTTTTTGAAAAGCGTCCCTCTGCCGATTATTACGAACCGGACAAGTCATTTAATTATCTCATTGATGGTAGAGGACAAAAAATGACAGACCTCCTCGGACTCACTGAGGAATTATCTAAAATTAGCGTTCCTAATACCGAATTTTATTTAACAAGAATTGAGTCTGACGGAAGCAAAAAAACATCCAAATTACCGATAATAGATTCAAATCGAAAACCTTCCTACTGGCTACCGCGCAAAGCATTTTTACAGTTGCTATATGAGGAAATCGAACGGAATTGGCTCGATCGCATTACGGTCTTGTTTAAGACTAGGTGCGTCGAGATTCAGAAGACGCGCCGCTACGCGGATCCCGAAGGGATCGTTAATGATACAGAAGGGGAAAAAATCCAGATTGTAGCCAGCCAAGAAAACGGTAGTGTTATGAAGTTTGAGCCTACTTTTTTGGTTGGTTGCGATGGCATTAACTCCATTGTCCGCCAGACTTTAAAGAAGTGGGATAAATCTGCATCTGACAGGTTTGAGATGAAATATCATCCTTCGCCAAGTTCAGGACTGAAATATAAAGTTTTGACCCTACCGCCAAATTTTCCTATCGATCGCAGTGGCAAAGAAAATTCTGTTTGCGATCGAGCATATAAAATTAATGGGGCTTTCAGAGACAAGCGGTCTGTATCCCTAGGTATACTGCCAATAAAAAACCCAGACGAACCTCGTGGGGCTAATATTATTAGATATCCAGACCACGAGGTTTGGGAATTGACAAATGGGGAACAAGTATGGGATTTTCTCGAAAAAGCTTTCCCACAACTCCCCATACGTCAAATAGTTTCTCCTGAAGAAGCCGAGCGATTTGCTGCAAGTGAGGGAGGTTGCTTTCCTCCGCCTCAATACTGTTCTGGATCTCAATTCATACTAGGAGGCGATCGATCTTTTACTGCTGGAGTGTTACTCATAGGAGATGCCATTCATTCCTTTCCTCCAGATATCGGTCAAGGAGTGAACTCCGCATTAGAAGACGTATATGTTTTTAACGAGGCGCTTTCCCAAAGCAATGACGACCTTTCTAGCGCTCTACCTCTATATGAATCTGGGCGAACTTCTGATATAAAAGCTCTGATTCGTCTCGTGCAAACTACTTACCCTTGGCAATACAATCAAGACCCCCTCCGCAACCAGTTGTGGAGAATCAAGTTTTTAGTTTGGCTTATATTCAGTCGGTTTTTACCCTTTCTCTTCAGTCCTCCAACCTTTTTTCTCATCCAAGATAGCCAACTCAGTTACAGTGAAATTTTACAGAAGGTCAGACGAACTACCCAAAATTTCTACTTATTTGGAGTAGCGATCTCTCTTGCTGTATTGGCTTTAGTCTTGAAAACCCCTTAAAAGTAAGGATGAGGGATGAAAGTATAGGGATGAAAATTTATCCTTCATCCTTCATCCTTCATCCTCCATCCTCGATCGAGACTAGGAAGCGAGTGCGACTTCAACCATTTGTTGTAATTCGCCGCTTTGGTAGAGTTCGATCGCGATGTCGGAACCGCCTACAAACTCACCATTGATGTAAATTTGAGGAATAGTAGGCCAGTTGGAATATTCTTTAATTCCCTGACGAATTTCATAGTCTTCTAAAACGTCTAAGGTTTCAAAAGGAACGCCGAGGGTATTGAGAATTTGGACGACGTTGTTAGAAAAACCGCATTGGGGCATTAATTTAGTCCCCTTCATAAAAACCAATATTTTGTTTTCTTTTAGTAAATTGTCAATTCGTTGTTTAACTTCTGGGGTCATTTTGGCTACCTAGGTTTGTTATTGTGTGAAATCAACTGGCACCGTCCTAGAAGAACCCGTGCCAGATTTGTTAATTTTAATCTACATGGGTTGACCAGCAGCACTCCAGGCTTGAGGAGTGTAAGTTTTTAAAGCCAAGGCGTGAATTGCTTCTGATGCCATGGCTTCATTTAAAGCACCATAGACTAGTTGATGTTGCTTGACTCTTGTTTTGCCTTCAAACTCCGAAGACACCACAATTGCTTCTAAATGATCTCCGCCACCAGTCAAGTCTTTGACTATTACCTTAGCATCAGGTAGTTTGGCTACAATCATTGTTTCAACATCTTTGAGGCTAACCATCGAAACTCCCGTATAATTAAAGAATCTTACAAATTATTTTCACTGATTCTCATTGTTAGCGCCAAAGACATCAGTTTTGGAATTGCCGGTCGATCGTTCGTAAGGAGCATCAACAAATCCCAATTCGTATAGCTGCTGGTAAGATTTCTTACCTAATTCGCTAGTAGGATTTTGAGAGCGAATTACTTGAATTAGTAAAGGAACTGACAATTCCGGCTTATTTTGCGCCCGATGTACTAAAGCAAGCTGATAGGTCGCTTCATCTCGCATTTGTCCAGTTTGCAGGGCGTTACGACGCTGTTGTTCAAAGATTTTGGGCTCGATACCAGAAAAACTGTTAGCCAATTGTAAGTAAAATTGAGACAACTGGTTAAATACCTGACGAGCTTCTTGCAGTTTTTTTGCTGCTATTTCATATCTCTCGGAGTCGATCGCTTCACTTGCTTCTTGCATGAGTCGTTTTCCCCCCTCTAAACTTAGCAAACTCTCGACCTGAGTCAGAGGACGCGCTTCAGCTTCTGATTCTTGAGCTTTTAAATTTTCAGCTCGTGTAAAGGGCATTTGTGCCGCAGCCAACAATAAAGTCAAGGAGAAAAGAAAACTGATACTAAGGCGCTCTTTTTTGGTGTGCAGCATACTAACATTTTACTCGCTTATTGACAAGACAATAATCAGGTATCTTATCACTTGTCTTTCATTCTGATACCTTCAATTTAAAGATCTCAGTAATAATCCTTAAGAAAGGGAGAGGGGGAGAGGGGGAGAGGGGGAGCAAGGGAGCAGGGGAGAATAACAAACACCAAATAGCAAACAGCAAACAACCAACAGCTAACAGCCAACAGCCAACAGCATTGATTTCTACATGGTTAGTGACTGGGTTTGTGTTTCAATTAATTTGGCTAGGTCTTGTAAGAAAGCTGCGGCATCTGCTCCGTAGATTGCTCTGTGATCGCAGGTAATGTTGACGGTCATTTGTCTTTTTATACCGAACATTCCTTCAGGTGTGGCTACTACTTGAGGAGTAGAGGCTCCAATTGCTAATATTGCTCCTTGTCCTGGGGGTAAAATAGCATCGAAGCGATCGACTCCAAACATACCTAAATTCGAGATGGTTAAGGTACCGCTGCTATACTCTGCTGGTTGTAATTGTTTAGTTCTAGCCCTCGCTACCAAATCTTTCCAATTGCGAGATAAGGAGTAAATATCTATTTGGTCAGCATTTTGCAGTACTGGAGTAATTAATCCCCCGTCTGGCATTGCTACTGCTACAGCAACGTTAATGGATGAATGATAATTAATAGCTCCTTCTACGTAATTAGAATTAATCTTGGGATGTTTTTGGGTAGCCATCGCTACTGCTTTTGCTAGCAGCGCTGTCATGGTAACGCCTTTGGGCTTAATTTGTTGATAAAGTTTATCTAATGCGTCTGTGGTAATGGTATAGCCAACGCGAAAAGCTGGTGCCTGCAAACTAGCAACCATATTTTTGACTACTGCTTGTTGCAGGGTATTTAAGGGTACGGTTTCCCCTACAGGTACGCTAATGGGAGCAACAGGAACGGGGGCTGGTGCTGGAGTAGCAATCACTTGAGGCGTTATAGCGACGGCAGTTGGCTGTGGGGTTTCTCCTACAGCTTTCAATACGTCATCGGCTACAATTCTCCCATAAGGGCCGCTACCTTTGAGGGTTTTTAGATCTATACCGCGTTCTTTTGCTAGCTTTCGCGCCCTTGGGGACACGATCGTACGTCCGTTGCTTCTGGAAGTAGAAGTTGCTATTGGGGCTAAAGTTTCTGCTACTGGTTGTGGAGTGATGGGGGCGGATGGTGGGGCACTTTGCTGCGCAGATGCAACTTTTTGTTTTGCCTCTTCTATTTCGCTGGGCGTTTCTGCAATCAAAGCAATAGTTTGACCGACAGGGGCTTCTTGTCCTGCTTCTACGAGAATAGTAGCTAAATAGCCTTCGTAAAAAGATTCAACGTCCATGTCGGCTTTGTCTGATTCGACCACGACCACCGTTTCATTTTTTTCCACTTTATCTCCTGGGGATTTTAACCAGGAAACGATTTTCCCTTCAGTCATTGTGGAACTAAGAGCGGGCATAAAAATGTCGTGAATCATGGAGTGGCCTTCCGAACTAACAACAGGTTAACAACAAAAAAGTTAAGCCAACTTTAGATTATACAGCTTTTGGTTGTTTGCTATTTGCTGTTAGCTGTTGGCTGTTAGCTGTTGGCTGTTTGCTATTTGCTGTTTGTTATTCTCCCCTGCTCCCCCTCTCCCCCTCTCCCCCTCTCTCTAATTTAAACGTCGCCGCGAATCTCTTGGACTACTCCATCTTTGACTACAATTTCTACTCGGAGTTTTTTGACCAGATTATCTCCTTTTTCTAGCCTAAATACGCTTTCCATTTGACCTTGAACAATTTCTTGTCCTAACTCTAGGGTCTGTACTTGCTGTATTTGAGTCAGGAGTTCATTTTTTTTCTCTAGTAGTTCTCTTTTCTTCTGAGAGACTTGAGTTTGGATACCTTCGATTTGCTTAGCTACTTCGGGGGTAGGGGGGACAATGCTTTGTTTTTGCAGGTCTGACATCGCTTTTTGACCCTGCATTTCGATATTTTCTAATCCAGAATCTAGTTGATTAATTTGAACCTGGATTTGTTGCTGTGCTTCTTCTTTCCACAAGGAAGTAACAATTACTTTAACTGTAATTGGTCGTTTTAAGAGCAAGCGTGACATACCTTCATCCATAATTTTATCTTCTCTGTCCTTAGCAGATTAGTTTGAGAGTTATTTTTGAAACATTCCGTCAACGATATCTCGATACCTTTCTCTAACAACGGGACGCTTAATTTTTAAGGTTTGAGTCATCATGCCGTTTTCTTGGGAAAATGGTTCTAAAATAAGCTCAAATTGCCCTATCCTGTCATCTGCGCGGTATCCTGGACGGTTTTTGACTTCTCGATTTAATTCTTGACGGAATAAATTTACCACTGGTTGGCTGTAGAGGTCACTTTTGTTTATTTCTTCTCTAGATACGTCAGAAGAGGGGAGTTGCAAGGAAATTTGTTGCTGTTGCGCCCATGTTTCTAAGGCTTCGAGATTGGGTACTATTAAAGCGCCGAGCGATCGCTGGTCTTGACCGACTAACATTATTTGGTCTATAAAAGCACTGCGGGCGCAAGCATCTTCAATGGGCTGCGGTTCTATATTCTCTCCGTTAGTTAGGACGATCGTGTCTTTTGCTCGTCCTGTCAAGACTAGATCGTTAGTAGAAGTCAATCGACCTAAATCCCCACTGTCAAACCAACCTTCTGAGTCAATTGCTTTGGCTGTAGCTTCTGGTTTTTTATAATATCCTTGCATGATCTGGGGACCTCTGAGTAATACTAGACCCTGTTTCCCTGTGGGTAAAGTGCTGCGAGTTTCTGGATCGACGATGCAAACTTCGGTGTCTGCTAGAGGAAGTCCTGCTGAACCTCTGAGATTGTGATGCAAGCGACGAGCGTGGGTAACTGGAGAGGTTTCGGTAAGTCCGTAGCCGACTAATACATTAATACCGATAATTTCGTAGAAGTTATCTAAATTCAGAGACAACGCTCCACCCCCACTAATGACAGTTTTAAGCTTTCCACCAGTTGCTTGGCGAATTTTTTTATATACCAAGCGATCGCCTAGGAGGTGAATGGGTCGAAGAAGAGTAGCAATTATGCTAGCAAGTAAACGCTCGGTTGCCGAAGGATTGAGGTTTTCTAAGTTTAATCTTTGGGCAGTTCTTCTGGCAATAATATAACGCTCGGAAACATTTAAGAAAAAGTAGGCTAGTTTTTGTTTGCTAGCAGGTTGTTCGCGAAATTGCTTGCGCACTCCTTCGTAAATTGATTCCCAAAGACGAGGAACGCCTATCATATATTGAGGTTGGTGTTTCTGAAGGTCTTTTTTAAAAGAGCGTATATTGGTATAAATCTGAGTGCCGCCAAGAGAGAGGAGAAAATATTCTGCTGTCCTTTCGTAAACGTGCCAAATGGGAAGAATACTGAGGATGAGTTGACCTGGTCGATCGGGGGGTATAACTGAGGGCAAATTTTGGACCTGATGCAGCAAGTTTCCGTGAGATAGCATTACCCCCTTTGGTTTGCCCGTAGTACCGGAAGTGTACATTAGGGTTGCTAGGGTTTGTTTATTTTGTTTGGTGGGTTTTAAGCTATGCTCTGACCCTGCTGCTAATAGTTGTTCGAAATTGAGGATTTTAATGTTTGTTTGTGCTTCTGGTTGTTCGTCTGAGAGTAAAACGACCAGACTAATAGGCAAATCGTCTAACTCAGGTATGAGTTTGTTGAGGGTTTTGAGATTTTCTACGACTATTGCCGTGCTGTCGCTGTCGCCGATAATATAAAGTAATTCTTGTCTTTCTGCACTGGAAGAGCGCACCACGTCTACAGCTCCAGCAGTAATAATTCCTTGGTCAGCAATCATCCAGCGAGGATTATTATCGGCAATGAGGGCAACTTTAGATTCTGCTTCTATCCCTAATGCTTGTAAACCCGTAGCGAATTGCTGAATCTTTTCCCATAATTGAGTGTAGGTTAGAGTGACTTCTGGTTGGGCGTGAGGATCGTAAAGAGCGACTATATCCTCGTATTGTTTGGCTGCTATGGGCCACATTTCTGGTAGAGATTCGATTCCAGAATAATCAGCAAATGCAGTTGTGGGAGTTGAAGATAATTTGTTCATAGTTCTACATAAAAAGTGTTTGTATTATATGGTAATCTGCGATCGAGGCGATAAGCCTGGGGCATAGCTGCGCTTACCCCTCACATATTTATTAGTCTCTTATAAACCAAGCAAAAGATCGCAAAAAAACAATTAACAATTAAGTACTAAACATCTTAGTTGACAAAATTGCGCGCAAACCTTTAACTAATCTCTCAATACCTTCTGTTGCTGTTTCTTCAGACAAGGAACCGTAAGCAACTCGCAAGTAACATCCCTTTTCCATACCAAAAGTCGTCCCAGGAATAACGGCTACTCTATGTTCTTTTATTAGTTTTTCTGTTAATTCAAAGTCACTCATTTTAGTATTTACTTTCAAGAGAAAATAGAACGCACCATCAGCAGTAGCACAGCTGCATAAATCCTCTATCGACTCAAGCGATCGCCTCACTATTCTTCGCACATTTATTATCTGTTCTAAATGTTTTTCACAATAGCTTTTTCCTACATTTAATGCTCCTAAAGCTGCATATTGAGATATTAATGGAGGGCAAATTAAAATTGTATCTTGGATTTTTTTAACGGCATTTAAGAGATGTTTGGGAATTACCATATAGCCGATACGCCAACTGGCAAAACCATAAGCTTTGGAGAGACTATAAAGGGAAATTGTATGAGAATTACTCCCAGCAAATGCTCCAGGAGAATAGTGTTTTGCTCCATTGTAAGTAAAATATTCGTATGGTTCGTCGCTAATGTGATAAATACCTTTTTCTCGACAGATTTGATTTACTTCATATAAAGCAGATTGGGAATAAACTGCACCAGTAGGATTGTTAGGTGAAACTGTTACTACTGCTCTGGTTTTATTGGTAATTGCTTTAGCGATCGCCTGGGGACGTAGCTGATAGTTTTCGTCAGTTGCTACTAATATCGGGCGACAATTAGCCATAGTAATTGCCATTTCGTGATTAAAATAATAAGGCACTTGCAGGATAATTTCGTCTCCAGCAGAGGTAATGGCAAGAATAGCATTGACAAACGCCATATTACCTCCCGCAGTAACTACGATGTGATTGTCTTCGTTTATTTCAATGCCATTTTCTGCTTTTAGTTTTGATTTAATTACTGTTAATAAAGGTTCTATTCCTCCCACTGATTTGTATTTGTGATTTTCTCGATAGTCAAGGAATTTAGAAATACCAGCGATCGCTTCATTAGGAGGACTGTATGACACTACTCCTTGTCCTAAAGATATGGTTCCAGGACAGTCGCGAATTAATTTTCCAATAATAGGAATTATCGGCGACTGCACTGCATCCATGCGAGATTTGAGCTGTTTCAAACTAATTTATTCTCCATTCACTTTGTGCGACAAGTCAACAGTTAAAAGTCAAAAGTCAAAAAAGTATATTGGGTCGCTAACGCTCGAAGAAAACTTCCGACGTTATTTGACTTTTGACTTTTGAAGATGTATTCTTACTCTAAATAATGTCAGAAAAATTTCTGTCTTCACTTAGCAATATTTAATTAAATTCAAAATAGTTTATCTTCAGTGATAAGATATTTTCCTTGGAGGGCAAAACAGCAGAGAAGTTTTATAGAACATCTCTACTCCGTTGTTAACTTTACAATCAGCGAGAAGATAAACGGATGCTAACTTTTAAACCAGTAGGTACATTAGCTGGAAATGGTGCGGAAATTCCTGCTTACGATCCTATATCTCGACGTTTATTTGTTACTACTGGATCTGGGGTAGATATTCTCGATATTAGCACTCCCAATAATCCCACTAGAATTAGTACTATTGATATTTTAGCTCTAGGCGCTGGAGCTAATAGCGTTGCGGTTAAAAATGATATCGTTGCTGTCGCTGTTGAAGCTAATAATAAACAACTTCCTGGTCGAGTTGGTTTCTTCGATACTAATGGAAATCCACTCGGTTCTCTAACAGTTGGTTCTCTACCAGATATGCTGACCTTTACTTCCGACGGGACTAAGGTTTTAGTAGCAAATGAAGGGGAACCTAACGACAATTATACAGTGGATCCAGAAGGGTCTGTGAGTATTGTCGATATCTCAGCGGGGGTAGAAAATGTAACTGTTACTACTGCGTCTTTTACTGCGTTTAACAATCGCCAACAGGAATTAATCGATAAAGGGGTGCGCATCTTTGGTCCCAATTCTAGCGTAGCCCAAGACCTCGAACCAGAATATATCGCTGTTTCACCCGATCGTACCACTGCGTTTGTCACCTTACAAGAAAACAACGCTTTTGCTGTAGTAGATATCGACTCCAACAGCAATAATTTCGGTACTGTTTTAGATATCTTACCTATAGGCTATAAAGACCACAGCCGAGGACAACCTAGTTTAGAACAATTTACCTTTACAAATTTACCAGTCCTGGGGACAACTGCAACAGTAAACCCAACTAACCCAACTCAAACTACTCCAGGACAGGATATTTTATTAGGGGGTTTGTCGGGACTATTTTATGAAGGAAAGGCAAATAATGGCAATCTTCAATTTGTTACCATACCCGATCGCGGGCCAAATGGAGAACCCACCGACGTAAATGGGGACGGAAATAAAGAAAGACCCTTTGCTTTACCAGACTATCAAGCGCGGGTGATTCGTTTCGAGTTAAATGAAACCACTGGTAATATTGAAAATCTCTCTGAAATACTCCTAACTAGGGAAGACGGTATAACTCCTATTACGGGTCGTCCCAATAGTCCGAGGTTAGATGAAACGCCCGTAGATTTATTTGGCAATCTTCTACAATACGATCGCTTCGGTGCAGATCTAGAAGGAGTGGTAGTTGCACCAGACGGAACTTTTTGGATGTCGGACGAATACCGTCCGGCAATCTATCATTTTAATGCCAATGGAGTACTATTAGACCGCTTTATTCCCAAAGGAACGTCGGGTTTAGCTGCGTTTAGCGAGTTAGTGGTGTTTGGGGACAGTCTCTCCGATACTGGCAATTTATTTAACCTCAGCAACGGACAACAACCACCTACACCACCCTATTTCCAGCAAAGAGTTTCTAATGGACCCCTTTGGATCGATCGTATCGCCCCCGAACTAGGTATTAACCTCAACGACGTTACTAATTTTGCTATTAGTGGTGCAACTACAGGAACTAGTTATTTTGGCCCGTTAATTCCACCTCCACAGAATGTAGGATTACTCAATCAAATTGACAGTTATGTTGCTAGTGTTGGTGCAGCTGGTGCAGATCCAGATGCTTTATACTTTGTTTTGGCAGGTTCTAACGATATTTTACTAGCTTTATCTAGTGGAGTTCGACCGCAAAATGTGGATGTTGTCGGCGCAGTAGACAACCTGGAAACAGCAGTTAACAGATTAGTGGGTTTGGGGGCTACTAATATCGTAATACCCAATTCTGTCGATTTGGGTGTAATACCTTTTACCTCAGCTTTCTCTAATGCAGCTACCCAAGTTACCCAAGCTTTCAATGCGGAGCTCAATAGGGCGATCGCTACTCTAGAAGCTACCAACCCTGGGTTAAATATTATTCCAGTAGATTCTTTTGGTTTGTCTCAGAATGTTGCAACTAACCCAGGTAACTTTGGTTTTACTAATGTCACCGATACCTTAATAACTCAAATTCAACCCCAAAATCCAGAGGGCTTTGCTTTCTGGGATCCCGCTCATCCTACCACTCAATATCACGCTTTAGTTGCCGAACAATTCCAAAATGCACTGATTAACGAGGGACTTCTCCCCAACTACGGTACGGAAACACTCCCTACAGAATATGCCAATCGCCGACGCAATCGAGGTTTTGAAGCACTTTCCCTCGATACTAACAATAGTATCCTCTACAGCTTTATTCAAACCCCTCTAGCCAATCCCGATCGCGATACGTCCGACAACTCCCAGATTATCCGCATGCTGGGTATTAACCCCGCTAACGGCAATCCCGTAGCTGAATATGCTTATGTCTTAGAAGACCCCGACTTTCGCAGTGGCGGACGGGTTGATAAAATTGCCGATGCTACTTTCGATGCTGCTAATGACGTATTTTACGTCACCGAACGGGATTCTTCTACAGCTTCAAGCGCCAGCAAGTACGTATTTGCCACAGACTTAAACAATGCTACTAATCTCCTCAATTCCTCCTTCTTCACCTCACAAATAGATAGCGTGCAAGCGGTTCCAACTAATAATTCCACCGCTACAGGAGAAGCGGTATTGCGACTTAATGCCGCAGGAGATGCCTTAACTTATAGTATTACCGTTTCTGGATTAGATTTTGGTGCCTATTTCCCCTCACAAACTCCTCAAACTCCCGATACTGCTGACGACGTTACTCGGATTCATTTCCACAATGCACCGAGGGGCGAAAATGGGAATGTAGTTTTCGGTATTATTAATCCCAATCAAGATGACGACGACTTAACATTTACTCTCAACCCCGACGGTTCGACTACTGTTTCTGGAATTTGGGAACAGACAGATATAGCTGCCAGTCAACCCCTAAGTAATTTTCTCTTCGACCTGCAAAATGCTCGACCCAACATAGATATTCCTCTCTACTTCAATATTCACACCACAGCTTTTCCTGGGGGAGAAATTCGCGGACAAATTCAAGGTGCAACTTTAGAACAATTGACCGCTGACAACTTAGCAGATTTAAATGTTAATGCAGCAGACAAGCGCAAAGTTACCAATCTTCCCTCTCTAGGATATGTAGCAGGAGACAAACCAGAAGGTTTAGCATTAGTAGATGGCAATCGCTTAGCTGTTCTCAACGATAACGACTTCGGTTTACTCGATCGAGAAATACCCGTTGACGGTACGGTTCCAGTTAATCCCAATCCGACTCCAGTAGTTTTAGGATTAATCGACTTTCCTCCTGGAAATACCCTCGATGCAAGCAATCGAGATAGTGGAATTAACCTACAAAACTATCCCATCTTCGGAATGTTTCAACCAGACGGGTTCGATTCCTTTGAAATTAATGGCAATACTTATTACATCACCGCTAACGAAGGAGATAGCCGCGACTATACTGCTTTTAGCGAAGAAGCGCGCATAGCAGATTTAACCCTAGATCCCCAAGCTTTCCCCAACGCTGCACGACTCCAACAAGATGCGGTATTGGGTCGCCTAAAAGTAACCACCACCTTGGGAGATACAGACGGGGATGGAGACTACGATCGATTATTTGCTTATGGCGGACGATCGTTTACCATCTGGGACGAATCTGGCAATCTAGTCTTCGATGCTGGGGACCAGTTTGAAAGAATTACCGCTCAACAAGTTCCCAATATATTTAACTCTAATGGCGCACCCGACACTTTTGACCAACGATCGGACGATAAAGGACCAGAACCAGAAAGCGCAGTAACTGGAGTGATTGGGGCGCGCACCTATGCTTTCATAGGTTTAGAAAGGATTGGCGGATTTATGGTTTATGACGTAAGTACCCCCACTAATCCCAAATTTGTCGAATATATTCCCTCTAAACAAGGAGATATTTCTCCTGAAGGTCTCAAATATATCCCCCCCAGTGAAAGTCCCAATGGTTCTCCTTTGTTAGTAACTGCTAACGAAGAAAGCAAGACCACCACTATTTACGAAATTGACACCCCAACAGAATTGATATTTGGTGGCACTAGGAACGATAATTTTAATGCTGCTGTTCCCAATTCTAATTTCGACGGTGTTAGTGATATTGTCTTCACTGGTGCAGGTCAAGATGTTGTCGATAGCAGTGGAGTAATTGAGACTGTCCGCAATCTGTCCAACCGTATCTATACGGGTAGTGGGAACGATCGGGCTGCAGTTGGCATAGGGGATCGGGTTTTTGCTGGTGCTGGAAACGATATCTTTGATGCAACTGCAAATAAAGGCAAAAATCGCGTCTATGGTGGAGATGGCAAAGATCGATTTTCTGGAGGTAGTGGCGATCGCTTCTTTGGTGGAGGTGGAAACGATACTTTCGATCTCTCTACTGGCACTGGTAACAACCGCGCTTATGGTAACGAAGGTAACGATATTTTCAGACTCGGTAGTGGCGATCGAGTTATAGGTGCATCTGGCAATGACGAATTTTACGTTCGTACTGGCGGCAATAATACTATGACTGGCGGACAAGGTGCCGACCAGTTTTGGATCTTCGATACTCAAGCTCCTAATGCTGTCAATACTGTTACCGATTTTGAAATTGCCCTTGACGTTATTGGTTTTGTCGGTAGCGATCGAGGTGCGATCGTCTTCAGAGATGGAGCACGAGGCGCTATTATTGCTCTTAATAATGGCCCCGATCTGGCAGTTTTCTCAGGTATTGTTGCTAGCGAATTGGAGGCTAATGCTACTTTAGTTTTTTTCTAGTTTTTTAGTCGGGGAGGAAAATTTTTGCTTTCTCCCCAGAGTAACTTTTTTGTTATTATTCCTTTCCTTCTTCTCTTTTGATTTTTGACTTAGAAAAAGCAAATTATTAAAAATTAATTTTATAGCACTACGCAATTTGGTTAGGACATCTTTAAAGCTAAGGTTGTGTTTACTAAGGAGCAAATTCGGGGAAATGTCCTAACCAAATCGCGTAGCCATATAGTTAAAATTGCTTAAAATCATCGATTCCCATACTTTTTAATACTTTTTCTTACTATTTTTCATACTTTTTTCCACGTTAAAACCAGAAAAAAAGTTTCAAAATAGTTAATAAGAAAGAATAATTACAACAATCAATTAGAAGGAGCAATCGTGAAATCCTTAGTCACCAAACAATCTATAACTCCCAATAATACTTCTCAAACAACCGAGACTCAAACGAAAGAAACTCATTTAGAAGCAAGATGGATTAAAGTTGATGGTAAGTTAGTTTGTCGTTGGGTTACGATCGAGGAATAATTAAACAACACTATCGTTGACACTCTCTCAGACCACTTTTGACAACAGAAATGATGTACGTACAGATATGACAAAATATATTGAGTTTCACTATTTCAGATAAATAAGATGTCGCGCTCTCTAAAAGTAGGTAGGGAATATCTAGAGAAAGTTAAATTAGCACTGTTACGCAATAATTTTCCTTCTCAAAGAGCCCTCAACGACAATCTCTGATTTAGTTAACTGTGAAATAATGCTTTGTAGTCTTCTCTATCGATAAATTTTAAATGCTTATTATTATGTAAGGATGACGGGCTTTTTCTTTATTTATTGCCCGTCGTTTAAAGAGTTCTCCCTTGAGTGCCTGGAAAGGGCATATAATTTTCAATAAATTGGCATTAATAGCGACTGCCACTAAAACCATTAGTTTTACGCTCGCCGCCAGAGAAACTGCGATTATTATTATTGTTTTCTCGCGGTCTAGCCTTGTTGACTTTCATGTTGCGACCCATCCAGGTAGCACCATCTAAGGTTTCTATTGCTGCTGTTTCTTCAGCTTCGCTAGACATTTCTACGAACCCAAAACCGCGTTTGCGTCCTGTTTCCCGATCGGTTGGGAGATAAACGCGTTTAACGGTTCCGTATTCAGCAAATACATTGCTGAGGTCGTCTTCTGTTACCTCATATGATAAATTACCGACATAAATAGACATCGATTGTCTCCAAAATTACTACCTTGAAGAGACAGACATCTCGGAAACAACCCTGCCAGTGCGTTTTGGAAAAAAAACATCAACATTTGAAACAAACGATGCTACCGAATCTAATCTCTTTAAAGATTAGGCTAACACAGTATTGGAGTTAGAAGTCACGGACAGAGAACTGTTACAAAAAGTAATATTTTGTTAATAATAAATATTTAAATTTATATTTAGATATCTAACTGTATAACAATATTCAAAAAATATCTATCTACCGATCGCAGACACAATTATTTATTGGAGGGTATTCTAAAGACCGACACGTCAAAACAAAGATCGAGACCGAGAGTGAAAATAGTATTATCTGCGGTAGAAAATAGTTTAGTTAAGCTTGGAGAAAACGACTTTTTCCCTCAGTTGGTTTCGATATGCTGGCTAGCTTTAGCTTAATTAGAGAAGGTAGACCTTGAGAGAGAATAACAATTCAATCCAAAGCAGTTCCACAACCGAACTACGACAGTTAGTGCGCAGCCAACTGCAAACCTTGCTGCAGCAAAACAATATAGAAGGAGCAAAAGCCTTACTCTCACCAGTACAATCAGTAGATATAGCCGAGGCGATCGAAGGTTTACCAGAGTCAATGCAGGTTATTGCCTTTCGCTTGCTACCTAAATCAGAAGCAATTGAAGTTTACGAATATTTAGATTCTGCAGTACAACAGTCCCTAATTCAAGAATTCAAACGTCAGGAAGTCATTGACATTGTCGATAAAATGTCTCCAGACGATCGAGCTAAATTATTTGACGAATTACCAGCAAAGATCGTCAGTCGTTTACTACAACAATTAAGTCTTAAAGAAAGACAAGCAACTGCTCTGCTGTTGGGTTATGAAGAAGATACAGCAGGGCGTATAATGACCCCTGAGTATATTTCTCTCAAAGAGAATTTAACAGTATCTCAAGCTTTAGAGAGAATTCGCAGCTTAGCACACGTTTCGGAGGTCATTTATTATCTCTACGTTACCGACCCGAAAAGACGTTTAACTGGAATTGTTTCACTGCGAGATTTAGTCGTTTCTTCCCCAGAAACAATTCTCACCGAAATTATGACCACAGAAGTGGTCAGCGTCCATACAGATACCGATCGAGAAGAAGTCGCCAAATTAATTCAACGCTATGACTTACTAGCATTACCGGTGGTCGATCGAGAGCAGCGTTTAGTCGGTATAATCACTGTAGATGACATAATTGATATCTTAGAACAAGAAGCAACCGAGGATATCTACGCCTTGGGAGCAGTGCAGTCAGATGGCGATAATTATTTTCAGAGTTCCTTAGTTACAGTTGCTCGCAAACGTGTTGTCTGGTTGTTTATATTATTAATAACTAATACTTTTACTGGCTGGATTATTAATTCTCAACAAGACCTACTCCAACAAGTTGTAGCTCTGACAGCATTTATTCCCCTATTGACGGGAACAGGAGGTAACGTAGGTTCTCAGACTTCTACAGTAGTAATTCGCGGCTTAAATACGGAAGAAATCAAAGATTTAGGACCAGGACAAGTCATATTTCGCGAAGCACTAGCAGGAGCATTATTAGGGAGCATTCTCGGTTTAGTAGCAACTGTGTGGGCTGTGTTTTTACTCAAAGGAAATTTATCTGTTGCAATGTCAGTAGGAATCAGTTTAGTCGCAATCTCTACTTTAGCTGCTACTGCTGGAAGTAGTCTGCCTTTCTTTTTCCGCTTGTTAGGTCTAGACCCTGCTTTGATGTCATCTCCTTTTATTTCTACCACAGTTGACGTTTTGGGTGTATTTATTTATTTCAGCGTCGCCAAAATGTTTCTAAACTTGTAAATTGATAACCCAACAAAAGTTTCACAAGAAGTTTTTACCACTGCTTTAACGTTTGGAGTGATAAAATCAACTTGTCAAACGAAAGATAATGAGTGAATATCGATCGCAACTTTATAGTTCGTCTGCTGTGATATTAACACTAACAAATCCTGCCTTGTCAATTAGTTTTTGAGCCTCAGGTGTCAGCAACAATTGTGCATACGCAAAACCAGCTTTCTCATCTTCTCGACCGTCTTTTTTTACTATTACAAATAATCTTTGAGTCAGAGGATATTCTCCGCTGCGAAAAGCTGATTTATTGAGTTGATTGTGCTTTTTAGCACATTGAGAAGCAGGTATCAAAGGTTCTTGATAGGGAGAAACAAAACGATCTGCATAGCGACCAACTGGCAGAGCGCGGACGGTACATTGATGTACTATATTGATAGCCCTACCGAAATATATTCCTCCTGGATCTTTTGCTACTTTTCTGATACCTGTGGTGGTATTTGGAACTTTCACCACATTATCTCCAAAATTCTCACCTTTTAAAATGTTTTTTATAAAAAAATTAATATCGTCCTCTCCTCCTGGATTGCGAGAATAAGCAACTAGAGGTAAATCTGGTCCTCCAATTTGTTTCCAGTTAGAGATTTTGCCAGTGTAAATATCTTTTAGCTCATCTAAAGTTATACCAGCAATAGGTAAGGAATGATTAGCGGCGATCGCAATTCCGTCAATAGCTACTAGTTTTTCTTCAAGGGTATAACCGAGTCTATTAGCTTTCTCATATTCTTCTTCTTTGAGAGGACGAGAGGATTGAGAAAATGAGAGGCGATTTTCTAACAACATTTTGATGCCAGTATCAGAATTTCGATCGCGACTAATTGGCTCAGTGTAGCGCAATTCAAAGTTGGGCGAGAATAAGTTAATTGCTGGGTCTATTGTTGTGCGGATGGATGTCCAAGTGCTGCTACTACTATAGTTAAACACTCCTGAAGGAAAATCTTCCTTATTAAAACTAAGAATTCTATTGTTTTCCTGGATATTGTTGGCAGGGATTTTTGACTGATATAGAGCGTTGTATGTATTGAAACCTAAAATTTTTAGACCAATTACAGTCGCGATCGCTGCTAAAACTTTGAACGATACTTTTATCTTGCTCGAACTGCTCTTATCGATCGATTCGAGGAAAACATTAGACTGAGAAGTATTTTTCTTAATAGAGGATTTTAGTTTAACTGAAGAGGTCGTTCCTAAAACCAGAGGTTCTAAGTCTTCTATCACTTGTTCAGCTGTTTGATAACGCCGATCTATATCTTTTTGAATTAGCTTGTCTACGATGGCAGTTAATTCACGACTCAGTGGTTTTTTAAGGTAATCTTGCCAATTTTTGACCCAATGATAACCTCCATATACCCATAACTTAAAGGGATTAATTCCGGTCATTAGGTGAAAACAAGTAGCTCCCAAACTGTATAAATCGCTGGCAGTAGTTGCTTTTCCGTGTAATAATTGTTCGGGAGATGCGTAACCTTGAGAACCTAAACTAGTTCCTGTCTGAATTAATGATGAGGTTATCGTTTTTGATATTCCAAAATCAATTAGTACGTATTTATTCTCCTCCGCACAATACATAATATTGCTTAGTTTGATGTCCCGATGAATTATATTGTTAGAGTGGATAAATTTCAAAATTTGCAATATATCTATTAAGAGTTCTTTAATTTGAGTTTCCCTAAATAAGCCTTCTTGCTTCAATTTTTCATGTAGGTTTTCACCTTTAATAAACTGCTGTACTAAATAAAGATAACTATTTTCTTCAAAATAAGCTAAAAGCATGGGAATTTGAGGATGTTCGCCCAATAATTGCAATTGCTTGGCTTCTTGCTTGAATAAAGCCTTTGCTTTGTCATTTTCCTCATTGTTCTGCTCGTTAAATACTAACTGCTTGACTACGCACAGCTCGTCAAGTTTATCTTTGTCTTGTGCTAAGTAAGTTTTCCCAAAACCACCTCTGCCAATTGTGTCAAGAACTTTGTAATGGTTTCTCAGGCGATCTTGTAAGATTCTCCCGCATTGCTGGCAATGGAGCTGATTGTCAGAGTTAACTGGTTGTTGACAGTTGGGGTTTAAACAATAAATCATGATTTTAAAAAAAGTATTAAATGAGTAAGGGTTGAACTGAAAATATTTACTATCTGTTTTTTTTATCTAAAACTGAAATTTTAAACTGCTATATATTACTTGGTATTAGCTCGCTGTTTTTATGCACCTCTTGACAAGAGAATTTTTGATTTCAAAAAATAAAGGCTACTTGAGAGATCTTAACTAATATAGGCTGATGATTGCAGTCGCGATCGAAATTAAGGCTTGAGTTAGGCTCTTTTGGAGGAAGTGGGGGAGAGAGGAGATGAGGAGATGAGGAGCAGAGAGAGGAACAAACAGCTAACAGCCAATAGTCACGACCCTTTACACTTTCCCCTTTAACACGCCCCCACAAGCGCGTGTTAAGAATGTTTACTCGTGACTGTAACTACTTTGGAATTGTCATATTTTATCCTGGACTCTTCTATTTACTACTCCAGTAACTGCACAGATAATTCCAGATAAAACTTTGGGTGCAGAAAGTTCGAGGGTTAGCTTAAAGCTTCGATGTCCCCACGCTGTACCTGTTAAGGTCAGCGTGGGATGAATGCGCGATCAAAACAGTGCGTGCCCAAAATTAATATCAACTATCAGTTGATGAGATTTTGGGCACAGCGCTGTTTTTATCAATTTCTACAATCGGTAGCGAGTCAATAAAATCTTCAATAATACTGGTAATTGTCTTATCCTTATGAGCTGCGTACATTCGTAACTTATCCGAACGTCTCTTGCTTAATCTAACTCTTATATAATGCGATTTCATTTACTTGACTATTCTTATTTAACTGTGATAATATTATTATCACATAAAAATCAATTGTTAATGCTGCTTAACTATCAATATCGAGCCTATCCAGAAACGGCACAAAAATTAAAATTAAATAATTGGCTAAGGATATGTCGCTATTGGTATAACTATCAAATTGGCGATCGGTTTGATTGGTGGCAATTCAATCGTAGTAGTATTAATGCTTGTCCATTAACTTGTTCGATAAGAGGTTTAAAAAACAGACCAGATTATTATTCTCAAAAGAAACAATTACCAATTTTAAAGAAAAATTTGCTCAAAGTAAGTCATTCTGGAGAGTTGCTTGATTTTGCTGATGTACCTTCTCAAACTTTACAAGACGTATCAAAGCGAGCCGCTCTAGCTTTTCAACGTTTTATTCGAGGTGATAAAAACGGAAAAAGAAGCGGTAAACCTCGGTTTAAAAATACAGCTCGCTATCGTACTATGAAGTTTGAAAGTAATGCTATAGCCATCAAACAAGTAACAAAGAAGTGGTTATTCTTGTCTGTTTCTAAACTCGATCGTTTGTTGAGAGTGCGTTTACATCGTCCATTACCTAATGGGTTCAAACTTAAAAATGCAATGATTAGTAAAAAAGCTGATGGATGGTATGTAACCCTTTGCCTTGAAGATAAAACAGTACCACATTTTATTCCAGATGAAATAGAACCAACTTGGGATAATTCTATTGGTATGGATGCTGTTTTACATGAAAATGATTATTTAGCTACGTCAGATGGTATTAAGTTACCATCGTTAAAATCTTTCAGATTTTCTGAAAACAAATTAGCTAAAGTAGCTAATCGTAAGTCATCTAAAAAGAAAGGGAGTAAAGCACGTCGCAAATTAGCTCATAGTGAGGCTAAGATTCATCAGCGTATTGCTCGTTCTCGTCGCGACCATGCATTTAAAACAGCTCATGCACTCGTAAACACAGGTAAAAAAGTATTTATACGGGAAGATTTAAACTTAAAAAGTTTATCAAAACGAAATAAAGCTAAGCAAGACGAAAAAGGGAATTACTTACCTAACGGACAATCAACACGATCGGGTTTAAACAAGTCTTGGTTAGATGCTGCATTTGGGCAGTTTTTTGAAGTTCTAGAATACATAGCCGAAAAAGCGCACCGCCCGCGCCGAGGTTTCCTCGGCGTAAGGACGGAGCAAGAAGCTGGAGCTAGAATTATGGCTGTTAAACCTGCATATACATCCCAGTTACTCTCATATCGAGATGATTTTGTCTTTACTGATTGCGATATTCGAGAGTATTGGGACGATCGAGAATGGCTTTATATTGACCGTGATATCAACGCGGCAATAAATATAAAGCGCGTGGGGCTGGGACTGTTCCCCACGATAAAACGCCGTAAAGGGAATCGAGTAGTAAAAGCTTCTACTACTAATAGTACCTCTAAGGAAGTTCTTGATATCCTTCGAGGATGTCAGAAGCCTACACTGTATGCGCAAGCATCAGTGTAGGTAGTTCACGTAATTCTCAAACATCTTCGGAAGCAGACCTAGAATTGAAGAGTTAGGTACGACGGATTGAAAGGGAAATAGAATTAAAAACTGCAACAATTTTTCAAGATATTGTTCAGCTCAAATAATAATGATGCTCCTTACGATTTAATAAACAAAGTCTTATCGGAAAGGAAAAGTTTTTTAATAATGAACAAAAACTTAGCTTTTTTAGGACTCGGTCTCATGGGTGGGCCAATGGCAGCTAATTTAGCTCAAAGCGGTCATCGAGTCAAAGCTTGGAATCGCACTCCAGGTCGTCCTGGTATAGAAATTGCTAAAAATGGTGGTGCCGCTATAGTAACATCCATTCAGGAAGCCGTAGAAACAGCAGATATAATTTTTACCTGCGTCTCTGATGTCCCTGATGTCGAAGAAGTTATTCTAGGAGATCGAGGAGTAGCGAAGTTTGCGCGATCGAGTGCAATAGTCGTCGATATGAGTACCATTGGTAGGGAAGGAGCTTGTAAAATAGCTGCCAAGTTACAAGAATATAATCTTCGCTTTCTCGATGCACCAGTATCGGGGGGAGATATTGGCGCGCAAAATGGGACTCTCACAATTATGGTTGGAGGCGATCGCGCTGATTTTATCGAGTGCCAACCTTTCTTTGAAATAATGGGTAAAAATATTCACCTCTGCGGGCCAGTAGGTAGCGGTCAGGCGGTAAAATTATGCAATCAGGTACTTTGTGCAGTCCACGCGATCGCTCTGTGCGAAGCTATGCAAATGGCCGACATACAGGGTATAGATCCTAATCTAATTGTAGAAGTCTGCAGCACTGGTGCGGCTGGCTCTTGGGCTTTATCTAACCTAGGACCAAAAATTATCAACTCCGATCTAGATCCTGCATTTCCGATCGAACATATTCTTAAAGATCTCAGACTCGTAGCCGAAACTATTTCTACTTCCGATAAAAATCTACCTGGAGTAGAATTAGCCGATCGTCTGTTTAAAATTGTTAAAGAACTCGATGGCGGTAAAGGAGCTAAACAAGGTATTCAGGCGATGATTCGCGCCTATCGGGAAGCAGAGTAGAAGAAGAGGAGAGGGGGAGAGGGGGAGAGGGGGAGAGGGGGAGATGGGGGAGTAGAGCAGAATAACAAACAGCAAATAGCAAACAGCAAACTGCAAACTGCAAACTGCAAACTGCAAACTGCAAATAACAAACCACCAACCAATGGAATTAAATAACCTTTCTGCAGAACAATATAAGCGCAAAATGCAGCGCCGCAAAGAGATTCAAGAACAACGTTTGGCTGAATCTTCTCAAGAAAAAGGCTTAATAATTGTTCACACTGGCAATGGTAAAGGAAAAACCACAGCCGCTTTAGGTATGGTAATTCGTTCTCTGGGTCACGGCTATCGGGTGGGTATCGTACAATTCATTAAAGGAGCTTGGGAACCTGCAGAAAAGGCTGTCTTGAGCCGTTGGGAAGACTTGCTTGATTTTTACGCAATGGGAGAAGGTTTTACTTGGGAAACTCAAGATCGCGATCGAGATATAGAAAAAGCCCGACAAGCCTGGAAAAAAAGTCTAGAGTTAATCGGCAATCGAGATTACAAGCTCGTTTTATTGGATGAAATTAATGTTGCTCTCAAGCTAGGTTATCTCAAAATAGAAGATGTCCTAGCAGGATTAGAACAAAAACCAGAAGATTCTCACGTTATCCTAACAGGTCGAGGGGCACCTCCAGAATTAATTGACAAGGCAGATTTAGTCACGGAAATGACTTTAATCAAACATCCTTTCAAAGAGCAAGGTGTTAAAGCTCAACCAGGAATTGAATTTTAATTTACTTTTACTCGCGATCTTTTTCCTTGTCTCCTCCTATCTTTCGACTTCCCAGCGCTCTTGGTGTTCCTCAAGGCACGTACTAAGTATTCGTCGATCGTTAGAGCTAATAGTATGAATTTTTTCGTATCCTGTTAATTGAGTAGAATTACTCATTCCATAACTTGCTGCTAAGGTTGACGATGGTTCTGTCAGTGCGATCGCGTAGGAATGAATTTGATTATTGTCGTAGTGATCTACGATTGACAAATTCACGTGTTCGGTGTTAACTGACCCATAGAAACAATAAAATTCCGAACGAGGCATATAAATCGCACCTAGCATTCTATCTTGACGAACTTCAAATACCATATATTCTTGACCCACTTGCTCTGGTACTGAAGATTGACCGTATAGATGGATGCCATCAGATAAGGGAGAATTGGAACCGGAAACTTGAGCTACGGGAAAAGCAATTGTCGATCGCCCTGGGTTCGTTGGCGTAATTGCCGAAATACTAGAAGTCTGTTGCTTAATTGGCGATCGCGTTTGACTTGATGCTAATAGAGGAAAAGAGTTACTTGTTACTAGTTCTAGAAACAAGAAGATGAAAGATAGATGAAATAGTGGGCATTTGCATAAAATGGCGCGGAAATTTTTTAGAAAAAACATAATTCCCCACTAGTTTACTAATTTTATTTTATGCTTTAGACCTGGATCTAGACTAACGATTAATTCACTCTGTATCTGGCAAATTCCTGAAATTACAATTCTTTTTTACCTAAATACTTGAAAATTCCCACTCCTTCTTCAAGGAACGTGGGAATAATTAATCAATTACAACTCATACCAATACTCTATTTGTTCGCTCCTGTTCCGAATCTAGGAAAATTAACTAGCTATGATGTATTCTTGAACGTTGGAGCGATTTCTGCGTAATTGGTTAAGAGCTTGATGTTCTAATTGTCTTACTCTCTCGCGGCTGAGGTTCATTTTTTGTCCAATTTTAGCTAAAGATAGTTCTTTACCATCTTCTAGCCCAAAACGCAAGGATAGAACTTGTCGCTGTTGAGGATTCAGTTGTGCGAGCATATTATTTAGGTCTTGACGCAGCAATTCCTGGGTGATGAAAGTATCTGGAGAACTAGCTTCATCTTCTAGAAGTTCGGACAGTTCCGTATCCTGGTTATCTCCAACTCTCACGTCTAGAGAAATGGGCTGACGCGCCATGCTTAAATACTCTCTGATTTGAGATGTTTCTAACTCTAGCTCTCTGGCAATTTCATTAGGAGTAGCACTGCGTCCTAGTTTTTGCGATAGTTCTCGCTGGGTTTTTTTGATTTTATTAAGTTTTTCGGTAATATGGATGGGAAGGCGAATGGTACGAGCCTGTTGCGCGATCGCTCGCGTTATGGCTTGACGAATCCACCAGTATGCATAAGTAGAAAACTTATAGCCTTTAGTTGGATCGAATTTCTCCACGCCCCTTTCTAAGCCCAGGGTTCCTTCTTGTATTAGATCGAGGAATTCCATATTACGCTTCTGGTATTTCTTAGCGATCGCTACTACCAAGCGTAAGTTGGCCTCAATCATTTTGCGTTTAGCCCACTGCCCCTGTTTTAGAGCTTTTTCTAAATCTTTTTGGCTTATTTTGACGTGGTTTGCCCACTCTTCCATACTTGGTTCGCGTTGCAGCTTTTTGAAAAGATCTTCTCTCTCTTCCTGCAAGCTCATCATTTTCTGCACTTGCTTCCCATAAACGATTTCCTGTTCGTGGGTTAGCAGTGGTACTTTTCCAATTTCGTGCAGATAAGTACGAACCATATCTGCTGAGAATAAGGGGGGTTTGTTAGTTTTTCTAGATGTATTGACGGGCATCTGCGCGATCGTGCCTCCTAAAATCCGTTCAAAATTCTTTAGCTGTTTATTTTTCGATTCGGAGTGTTTCTTAATTTTTCATTTGGAGCTTACCTTTAATACTATATAAGACGAAGTCGGTATGAGTTTTGTTTCCATTATCTTATCTACAAATCTAGACTTTTGCCAACACAAAAAAGTTCACCATTTTTTTAATTAGCTCAAGTCAAATTCTCTGAAAGACTTTAAATTCAAGGATTACATGGATTTTGGTAATACGTTCTCTTTCACCTATTACTATGATTACTTAGTAATTATTTAAACTAAGTGGTCTAATATAGGCGGATCGCCGAACTATTGACCAGTTATAATGGTGAAATTTCCGAATTACGAGGGAGTGTGGGGAGCAGGGGAGAGGGGGAGAGGGGGAGAGGGGGAGAGAGGGGTAGTAACAAACAGCCAACAGCCAACAGCCAACAGCCAACAGCCAACAGCCAACAGCAATCTTATCTTTCTAGAACTTCTACCCTAACTGGGGCTATTCCACTACCAAGCATTCCTATTTGACTGGCAGCAGCACGAGAAAGGTCTATGATTCTACCTCTTATAAATGGCCCGCGATCGTTTATACGTACAATTACGGAGCGACCGTTATTGAGATTGGTCACTCGCACCCTCGTCCCAAAAGGTAAGGTGCGATGGGCTGCTGTTAGGGCATATTGGTTATACTTTTCTCCATTAGCGGTAGGACGACCGTGAAAACTTCCTCCATACCAAGATGCTTTTCCTCTCATTTGTCCGCGCGATCGGATGGGTTTTTGGTACGCAATTGACGGTGATGAAGATCGCATTTCTGGCTGACCTACAATTGATGTAAGTGGGGGTGCATTTCCCAGCAAGCTCCGCAGTTTGTTGGTCGCTCTTAAGGCATCTGTTGCTAAATTTTGGCTTCCTTTGGCTGAGATAGTTTTTCGATCGACTTCTACTAATTTCTCTTCGTCGATTTTAATGATGTAAGTTTTTGTCTCTTCGTTCCAACTTACATTGATTTTACTGGCATCGAAGTCTTGTCCGTAGAGTTGATTGAGGCTAGATGCTACTGTGCGGGCTCTCGCGATCGGATCGTTATTGTTCTGTTGGGATTCTTTTCTTGGCGCGATTTCTCTAAATGTTCTCTCGTTAATAGATATATCGGCAGAACTGACAAAAGTCAGTACGGGAATACCCCGAACGTAAAGAGTTGAAGCAATCTCATCTCCCCATTGATAGGAATATACTGTAGCAATAGAATTCTGTTCCTTTTTAATCGTTTGTTGAAGTCGATCGCTTTTAGCTACGGGGTTTTCCTGCGCAACTGTCTTTGTTAATGGCAAACTTGTTGTTAATAAAATAGCCGTCAGACCGATCGCAAATCTTTGATTCATATATCTTCCCAAATTTTTCTTCGTGGAAATACTTAATTAACTCAGTATTAAAATCGTAGTCGTTACGAATTTGTCTTATCTTTTTGTAATAGAAGACAATTTATCACAAAGTTTTTATTTTGAAATCAGTGAAAACCGAAATATTAGTTGAAAATGATTTACCAATGAAGTCAGAAGTCAGAAGTAACGCTCTGCAGTTTGGTATAAAGCTTCCTCATAAAATGAGGAAAATATAAAAACATAATTCAATAATTGAATCCTCTTTTTTCAAAAAGCGGAGCGCCCGCTCGGAGGGAACCTCCGAGTAAGGAGAACCCGCGCAGAGGTAGAACTTCTGACTTCTGACTTCTGACTTCTGACTTCTGACTTCGTGAAATAAGTTCGCTATTTGCTCGATAAAAAAACGGCATCCTCTAGAATAAATTAAACAGGTATTAACGGTGAGAGAGTGGATTATCGAGAAGCTGGGGTAGATATTGAGGCAGGTCGTTCTTTTGTCGAACAAATCCGCAAACAAGTAGAGAGTACTCACCGACCCGAAGTTATCGCGGGACTAGGAGGTTTTGGGGGTTATTTTCAATTACCATCTGGTTATAAAGAACCCGTTCTAGTTTCAGGAACAGATGGAGTCGGGACGAAGCTAAAAATTGCCCAGGATATTAACCGCCACGACACCATTGGTATTGACCTAGTGGCTATGTGCGTCAATGACATTTTGACTTGTGGCGCAGAACCGTTATTTTTCTTAGACTATTTAGCTACTGGGAAGCTAAAACCACAACAATTAGCAGAAGTAGTGAAAGGAATTGTAGAAGGGTGTCACTTGAGTGGCTGCGCGCTCTTAGGAGGGGAAACGGCAGAAATGCCAGGTTTTTACCAGTTGGGAGAATACGATTTAGCTGGTTTTTGCGTCGGTATTGTGGAAAAGAGCAAGCTTATCGATGGTTCTAGAGTGGAAGTAGGAGATATTGCGATCGGGTTGGGGAGTCGGGGAGTTCACAGCAACGGCTACAGTCTGGTCAGAAAAATTGTTGCTTCTAGCGGTCTAAATTGGGACGATCGTCCGGAATTACTAGGGGGTCAAAGTTTAGGAGAAGTTTTGTTAGAACCAACTAGAATTTATGTCAAGCCAGTATTAGAAGCACTGCGATCGGGTATGGAGATTCGAGCAATGGCCCACATTACTGGTGGTGGAATCCCAGAGAATTTACCTCGTTGTCTTGGGAACGGTCAATCGGTGCAAATAAGGATCGATCGCTGGGCGATTCCACCAATTTTTAGATGGTTGACCGATACAGGTAATGTAAGTGATGCTGCGATGTTTGAAACTTTTAATATGGGGATAGGTTTTGTATTAATTGTGCCGCCAAAAGAGGTGAAATCAGCCCTAGATTGGTTTCAATCTCAGGAGGTTGATGCTCGTGAAATAGGGGAAGTAATTGAGGGAAATAAAACGGTTCTGGGAATTCCTCAGCGATCGAACTAAGCAAACAAACTAACGAATTGTATCGCAGATCGAACGTGCAAAAATGGTACGTTCAATACAACATAAAAAGATTTTGCAAAAGATATACTGAATTAAATAAATTTATCCCCCTAATTGCTGTTTTTAGTTATGAATCTGTCTCAGGTTTTGAAACAGATTTTTTGTCTTTTTTATACTTATTTGAAAAAACAAAGCTTTTTTGCG